>JADGCO010000041.1:0-26864 GCA_015228935.1 Magnetococcales bacterium
ACGTGGAAGGGTGCCCGTGACGGATGGATTTCTCCCGTGCCGCCGCCACGTTGATCTCGTCCAGAGGGAGAGCGACTTCGATGAGTTTTTTGGGGGCTTTTATCGGGATCATGATCCTGTCCTTATCGCCAATGCGCCGGGCGGGCTGGTCACAAGGTTTTCTCCGATGGTACCACCTGGGCAGGAAGATTGCCCAGATTGTCATGGACGCTTGTCACCCCGAACTCCGGCTTCTGGTGGAAGGGATGGCGATAAAGGGATGGACGCTCTGAACGTGCTGTGCGCACCGGCTGAAAAACTGGTAACCTTGAAATTGAATATCAAGGTCGAGGAAATATAGAAATTCCCCATCCACATGATTGAATCACCGACACATACTCCATGAATCCAGGCATCCCGATAACAGAATCCGAACTCCCGAACGAATCGGCCAAAAGGCCTGTTCCCCCCTATGCGCCCGCCACGGTACCCGTGCTGTTGCCGCGCCGACACCTGCGCAGCATGATCCGGTTTGTCCGGAATGCCTATGCCCTGAGCCGACACTCTGGATACATTCAAAAGATTGAACCGGAACTGCCCCCGATAGCCCGTTTCGACCCCGGTCACGCCTCGGTCATGATGGGATACGATTTTCACCTGACCCCAGAGGGGCCACGCCTGATCGAAATCAACACCAATGCGGGAGGAATCCTGCTGGCCTATGGTGCCCACCATCCCGATTTTCTGGCCCTTCCCGAATCCCCCACCCTGGCCATGCTGATGGGGTCCACGCCCCTGTTACGATTCCTGGACAGTTTTGCCATGGAAACGGGACTGTGGCGGGGCACCGCACCCGCCCGGCCCGACCGCATGGTCATCCTGGATGAACACCCGCCCGGGCAGTATCTCTACCGGGAAATGCTCATGCTGGCCGGCCTGTTTCGGCACTGGGGCGTCGAGACCCACATCGTCGATCCTGCGGAACTGAGCATGTCGGAGGCCGGGGTCTTTCTGGCAGGAAAACCCGTCGATCTGATTTACAACCGCCACTGTGATTTTTATCTGGAAACCCCGGCACTGGCCGGTCTGGCTGCCGCCTATCTCGCCGGACGGGTCTGTCTGACCCCCAATCCCCGCACCTATGCCCTGCTGGCCGACAAACGGCGCATGATCCTGATGTCCGATCCGGAAGCCATGGCCACGACCGGCGTGGCGGTCGATGTCGTGCGACGGCTCGCCGAGGTGGTTCCCGAAACCCGTCTCCTGGCCGACAGGGACCTGGAATCGATCTGGCGGGAACGCAAGGCATGGGTCCTGAAACCGGTCACGGCCTCCGGCAGCCGGGGGGTGCTGACCGGAGAAAAAATGTCGCGCAAACGGTTTCTCGAACAGAAACCGGGCACCACCCTGGTGCAACGAATGATTCCCCCATCCCTGACGCCGGTTCCGGGCGGAACCGGGGCCATGAAGACCGATTTTCGCCTGTTCGTCTATCAGGACCGGATTCTCGGCGTGGCCGCCCGTCTCTACCGGGGCCAGGTCACCAATTTTCAAATGCCCGGCAATGGCTATGGTCCGGTCAAAATCGTTTGACTTTTTCCCCCCTTTTTTGTCACGACAACCGGCTGCGTCGCCCCTTCCGTGTAACGACAATCCGACAAACAGAGACGTTGCAACCCGCGAAAAATGGCCCTTTGTAACAGGAATCCGACAAAAAATCCATCCGGGCATACGGATCGTATTGACTCGGGAATGAGGAAGGCCTAAATTCCTGGGACTTTCTTTCGCGCCCCTGGTGAACGATCGGCGGGAATGTGCGGCTCTTTTTTTCACCGAATGATCCCTGGAGGTGTTGCCCCTTGACGCTGGTCAAGAAAGCGTTGCGGCAACGGATCGTCTTCCGGTCGCGAATGATCTTCAGCGAAGAACCATGGATGAAACCAGAGCAGGAGGAAATGCAGTTATGAAAAGCCACGACCTGATCATTGTGGGCGCGGGCTTGTCGGGCATGCGCGCCGCATTGGAGGGGGTGCGGGCGAAGATCGACGTCGCCATCGTCACCAAGATCCATCCTTTGCGGAGTCACTCCTGCGCAGCCCAAGGTGGGATCAACGCCGCCATCGATCCGAGGGACTCCTGGGAATCCCATGCCTTCGACACGGTCAAGGGATCGGACTACATCGGCGACGAAGATGCCATCCGGATCATGTGCGAAGAGGCCCCGAAAGTGGTTCTGGAAATGGACCGCATGGGCACCCCGTTTTCCCGCCAGGAGACCGGCACCATCGCCCAACGCGCCTTTGGTGGTGCCAACTTTGACCGCACCTGTTACTCCGCCGACCGCACCGGACAGGTCCTGCTGCATACCCTTTGGGAGCAGCTCGTCAAATCCGGAGTCAAGGTCTATGAGGAGTGCCAGATTTTCAAGGTGGTCACCGACAAGGAGAAACATGCCGTCGGCGTGGTGGCCTACGATATCAAGACCGGTGATGTGTTCCCCATCCGCGGCAAGGCGGTTCTGATCTGCACGGGCGGCTATGGCCGTGTCTACGTCTCCAGCACCAACGCCACAAGCTGCACCGGGGACGGCATGGCCCTCTCCATGCGGGCCGGTGCCGCCCTGGGTGACATGGAGTTCGTGCAGTTCCATCCGACCGGCCTGCGTACCTCGGGCATTCTGGTCACCGAGGGGGCACGCGGCGAAGGGGGCATCCTGATCAACGCCAACGGCGAGCGGTTCATGGGCAAATATGCCCCGAGCAAACTGGAACTTGCCTCCCGCGACGTGGTCTCCCGGGCCGAGCAGACGGAGATTCTGGAAGGACGCGGCAGGGATGGTGCCATATTCCTGGACCTGCGCCACCTGGGTGCCCAAAAGATTCTCGAACGCCTGCCCCAGATCCGCGAGCTGGCCATCGACCTGGAAGGGGTGGATCCGATCAACGATCCCATTCCCGTGCGTCCCACACTCCACTACTCCATGGGGGGAATCCGCACCGATAAATACGGCGAGTCCAAGGTCAAGGGACTCTGGTCCGCCGGTGAGGCCGCATGCGTCTCGGTACACGGTGCCAACCGCCTCGGCGGCAACTCGCTGCTGGATACCATCGTCTTCGGCAAGGTTACCGGCAAACAGGTCAGCGAGTATGTTGCCAAGGAGAAGTCCCTGCGCGATTTTCCGGAGAGTGCGGTCAAAGAGGTCAAGGATACCATTGCCGATCTGATGGGCCGTCCCGATAAAGGATTGCGCCCGTCCGATCTCCTCAAACGCATGGCCACCGAAATGAACCTGTACATCGGCGTGTTTCGCGAACCGAAGACCATGCAAAAGGTCCTGGATCAATTTCCCGGCTTCCGGGAAGACTACAAGCGCATCCACCTGGACGACAAGTCAACCACGTTCAACGTTGACCTTTTGCGTGCCATCGAGCTGCGCAACCTCATCGATCTGGGCGAATGCATCACGCGGGGAGCCATTGCCCGCGAGGAGTCCCGCGGTGCCCACTCCCGGGTGGACTTCCCGAAACGCGACGATGCCAAATGGCGCAAACACACCCTGGCCAACTGGAACGAAGACAAGGGAGAGGTGGTCCTTTCCTACGAGCCGGTTCGTACCCTGGGAATCAAGGAATACGAACCCAAGGAGCGGGTTTACTGATTGGGAACTGAATGGGAGTAGCGATCCACAGCCTTCCCATTGGAGGAGATGATGGCAGAACAATCTTACACCTTTCGCATTCAGCGCAATCGGGTCACCGAGGGAGGACGCCTGGAATCCCGCTGGCAGGAGTACCAGGTCAAGGTCAATCCGAATGCCACGGTTTTGAGCGCCCTGGAAGAGATCAAGGGAGGACAGGACGGCTCGTTGACCTTCCGCCAATCCTGCCGGTCGGCCATTTGCGGTTCTTGTGCCATGCGCATCAGCGGTCGCACCCGGCTGGCCTGCAAAACCCACGTCGGCATTGCGGCCCGCGATGGCGTGGTGACCCTGGCTCCCCAGGCCAACCAGCCGGTCCTCAAGGATCTGGCCATTGACATCGGGCCGTTTTTCAAGAGAATCCACACCATCCGCCCCTTCCTGGAAGAGGGTCCGGAAACCGCAACCCAGGTGGGCAAAACGGCCTACGACCATGTCAACCAGGTGTCGCAGTGCATCATGTGCGGTTGCTGCTACTCCGACTGCACCATGGCCGAAGTCAGCCCGGAATATATCGGACCGGCAGCCCTGGCCAAAGCGTTTCGCTTCGTTTCCGACCCCCGGGAAGGAAAAAAATCCGACCGGCTGCGGCAGCTCTCCGACCCCCACATGATGTGGGCCTGCTCCCGCTGCACCATGTGCGTGGATGTCTGCCCAAAAGATGTCAAACCCATGGAAGCCATCGTCAAACTGCGGACCCGTGGCATCGCCAAAGGCTACACCGACGGTGCCGCCCAGAAGCACGCCCTGGCCTTCCATGAAGACATCAAAAAATCCGGCGACCTCAACGAATTCACCCTGATGATGCGCACCCTGGGTCTGATCGGCACTCTGAAAGAGACCGGCTCGGCCCTGCATCTCATGAAAAAGGGCAAAATCCCCTCCCCCTTCCCCCACCAGGCCAAGGGGGTGGATCAACTGAACAAGGTCTTCAATCTCCTGGAACAAAACCCCCTGGATGTTGAAACCAAGGCACCGGAAATCGTGCCCGAGTAAGAGACAGGGAGGAATTGGATATGTCTTTGGAATTTGCCTTTTATCCCGGATGCGCCGCCAAACAGGTGCAAAAAGAGGCCGATTGGGCGGCCAAGGCGGTCTGCGCCGAATTGGGAATCAGGTTGCACGAAATGCCCGGTGCCACCTGCTGTGGGGCTGTCAGCCTGCGAGAGACCAAGCCTGCCTTTTCGCTGGCCGTGGCCGCCAGAATCCTGTCGGAGGCCGAGGCCATGGGTCATGACCTGGCCACCATCTGCAACACCTGCCTGCAAACCCTCTCCCATGCCCATTACCGGTTCCGGACTGAACCGGAAATTCTGGAAAAGATCAATGGGGTGAACAGCCAGGCCGGTATCCGTCCCTACGGCGGAACCAACAAAGTGCGGCACCTGCTGTGGGTCATCACCGACATGGTGGACCAGGGGATGCTGAAATCCAAAATCAAAAAACCCCTCAACGGTCTGCGTGTGGCCCCGTTCTACGGTTGCCATACCCTGCGCCCCGTGGAAATCTTCGCCGACAAGGCCGGGGAGAAAGCCGATCATCTGGATCGCCTGATCACCCTGCTCGGCGGCAAACCCGTCACCTTCGAAGGCTACAACCGTTGCTGCGGTTTCCACGTCATGCTGTCGGATCCCACGGAAATGCGCCAGATGGTGGCCAAAAACTGCCTGAGTGCCAAAAACAACGGGGCCGATCTGATGATCACCCCCTGCACCCTCTGCGACATGTCCATGGGAGCCTACCAGGGCATCGCCGAAAAGACCGTGGGGCAGTCCATCAACCTGCCGGAGATGAATTTCGCCCAACTCCTGGGCGCTGCCATGGGCATTCATGAGAGCAAGCTCGGCATTGACCGACTCCACGTCGATCCCAAACCGGCCCTTGCCGCTCGTGGAGTCCTCTGAACCAGAGGTCGCCCCGGACTGCAAGCCGCCGCTGTCCATCCGGTCGGCCCACCTGCGCGACGGAGTCTGTTTTCTGGCAGACTTCGCCGAGCTGGGCCGGCCTTTTTTCTTTCAAAATCCCCGCTTCACCCTGGTTGCCTGGTGCCCGACGGAGGTGCCGTCTGTCCTGGATGCCGCCGAACAGGCGGCCCGTGACGGCTATTGGGTGGGGGGATTTCTGGCCTATGAGGCTGCTGCCGCCTTCGGCCTCCCCGTCCACACCCCGGAACCGGGCCTCCCCCTGGCCTGGTTTGCCGCCTTCGAACACCCCCTGGCCGTGGTCCTGCCACCACCAACATCCGGTTGGGCCGGTGACCCGGTTCCCCAGATTGCCCGCGACCGTTTTCAGCAGGATCTGACGGCCATTCACGATTGGATTCTGGCTGGCGATACCTACCAGGTCAACTATACCCTGCCGGCCCGCATTCCCCACGCCGAGGATCTGGCCACAGTTTTTCTGCACGTTCACCTGGCCCACCGCCATCCCTATGCCGCATGGCTGCACCTCCCCGGAACGGAAGGAAAACCGGATTGGTCGGTGGCCTCGTTTTCACCGGAGCTGTTTCTGGAACGACGCGGAGAGACGCTGGTTTCGGCCCCCATCAAGGGAACCCGGCCCCGCAGCCGCTCCGGGCTGGTGGACAGCAACCGCGCCCGCGAGCTGCAAAAATCGGCCAAGGATCAGGCCGAACACATCATGATCGTGGACATGGTGCGCAACGATCTGGGTCGCATCTGCCAAACCGGCAGCGTGACAGCCCCCCATCTGTTTGAATGGCGGGCCTTTTCTTCGGTCCATCACCTGGAAACGCGCATCATGGGCCAGGTCGTTCCCGCTGCCCGCCGTGCAGCGCACATCATGGCGGCCATGTTCCCTGCTGCCTCGATCACCGGTGCCCCCAAACAGCGCACCATGGAAATCATCCGCACCCTGGAAAACCGCCCCCGAGGCCTCTATACCGGGGCCATGGGTCTGTTCCAACCCGGCGGTGATTTTTTGTTCAATGTCACCATTCGCACCGTTGTGCAACAGGATCAGGCCGCACCCATGATGGGGTTGGGTGGGGGTGTGGTGGCCGATTCCAATCCGGCGGCGGAGTGGTCGGAGATGGCCAACAAGGGACACTTTCTCTGCGGAAGCGCAGATCCCCCCCTGGGCCTGATCGAAACCATGCGGGTGGAAGAAAACGGAACCATCCCACGCCTGCCACAACATCTGGCCCGCCTGCTCGCCTCGGCCCAGACCCTGGGAATTCCGCTTGATATGGAAGCAGCATCCCACGCCCTGCATCGGGAAGCCACCATCCTGGCCCAGACCGGACTGGTCCCGCGGGTATTGCGCCTGGAGTTGCGCAGCAACGGCACCCTCAAAACCACCCAACGCCGCCTGTCCCCCACACCTGCTGCCCTGCAAATTCGCCTTTCCGGACAACGGGTGGATCGACTGAACCGGCTGAACCGCCACAAAACCACCCGGCGTGAGCATCTGGACACGGCCCTGCGCCAGGCCCGTTGGAGTGGCTTCGATGATGCCCTGTTCCTCAACAATCTGGATCAGGTGACAGAAGGGGCCATGCGTGGAATCCTGGTGCGGCTGGCAGGCCGGTGGTACGCTCCCCCGGTGGCGGATGGTCTGCTGCCCAGCATCTGGCGGGAACAGGAAATGCGCAACCTGGCAGCCACGGAACGCACCCTGACCCTGGACCTGCTGTGCCAAGCCGAGGTCATTCGCATGGGTAATGCTGTCCAGGATGGCCGACCCGTCGCCCATCTGGCTGATCCAACAGGACGAACCTTGTGGCGATGGCAAGAAAAAGATGGTGAGTGACACGTCCACGCTGTTTGCCCAGGCCATGGGGTTGCAACAACAAGGGGATCTGGCCCGGGCCGAAGCGATTTACCAACACATTCTGGCCTGTGTGCCCCGACACTACCCCTCCCTGCGCAACCTGGGCCTTCTCTATCTGGACCAGGACAAAACCGACCTGGGCATTGACCACCTGGAGCAAGCCCTGCTCCAGAATCCTGCCGATACGCCCATTCGGTTCATGCTGGCCAACACCCTGATGGGATTGTGCCGCATGGAGGCCGCTGCCCGCCATTTCCAGGCCATATTGCATCGGGATCCCACCCATGCCGCTGCCACCTATCATCTGGGCCTGACCCTTCATGCCCTGGGCGACGTTGCTGCCGCCATCACGACCTTGCAACGGGCATTGCAGCTTCCCGGTGCCGACCGGGAGCATATTCTGGCCTCCCTGGGCATGGCCTTGCGCAGCGCCGACCAGCCCCGGGACGCAGAGATCTGTTATCGGGAAATTCTGGCTCGGGAACCCAACAATCCACATATTCGCAACACGCTGGCTCTCCTGCTCCAGAAAATGGGCCGTATCGAAGAGGCCAGGCAGGAGTTCGAGACCACCCTGGCCGCCGCGCCCAACCTGGCCATGACCTGGAACAATCTGGCCATTCTTTGCCGGGAACAGGGTCAGTACGAACAAGCCGAACACCATTACCGCACCGCCTTGCGCCTCGACCCGAATTTTTTCGAGGCCTGGAACAATCTGGCCATTGTCCTGGGCGACATGGGGTGTGCCCGGGAGGCCGTGGAGATTTATCGCCAAGCCCTGGCCATCAATCCAGCCTCGGCCAGGACCCACTCCAACCTGATCATGAACCTGCACTATCTGCCGGAAAGCACGGCGGCCACACTGCTGGCAGAGTGTCGCCGTTTCAATCAACAGCATGTCGCCCCACTGGCCGGTCAGCTTCCCCCGCCCACCCCGGATCCCGACCCGGAGCGCCCCTTGCGGATCGGTTATCTCTCGGTCGATTTCAAACACCATCCGGTGGGATTTTTCTGGCAGCCGGTCATGGCTGCCCATGACAAGAATCAATTTGAAATTTTTTGTTATTCAGGGGTTCTCAAGAGCGACTGGGTCACCCAGCGCCTCCAGGGTTGGGCCGACCACTGGCAGCCGGTCCGGGAGATGGACAATCTTTCCCTGGCCCACAGGATCCGCAGGGATGGCATCGACATTCTGGTGGAATTGGGCGGTCACACCGAAGGCAACCGTCTCCCCCTGCTCGGCTACCGACCAGCACCGATCCAGATGACTGCCGGCGGCCATTTCAGTACCACCGGTCTGGAGGTCATCGACTATCTGGTCTGTGATCGTTTTCATGCCCCCCCGGGCACGGAAAACGAATTCAGTGAAACACCGCTGCGCCTGCCGGATGGCTACATCTGCTACGCCCCCCCTTATTATGCCCCCCCGGTGACAGACTTGCCGGCCCTGGCAACGGGATACATCACCTTCGGCTGTTTCAACAATCAGATGAAGATCACGCCGGAAGTCGTGGCCCTTTGGGCGCAAATCCTCCATCGGGTTCCCACTGCCCGTCTGGTCATGCATACCCGGGGTTTCGATGACCAGAAAACCCGCGAGCGCTATCTGGAGTGGTTTCGTCTCCAGGCCATCGATGCCAGCCGCCTCGAGCTGGGCGGACTCCTCTCCCACCAGAATTTACTTGCGGCCTATGGCGGCATGGATGTGGCCCTGGATCCCTTTCCCTATTCGGGTGGATTGACCACCCTGGAAGCCCTGTGGATGGGCGTGCCGGTGGTGACCCTGCAAGGAGGTTATTTTTGCGGACGCCACAGCTCAAGCCATCTGCACAATGTCGATCTGGCCTGGCTGGTGACCCGCTCACCAGAAGAATATGTGGAAACTGCCGTAAAGTTGACAAATAATCTGGAAGAGCTGGCCCGCCTGCGCCACAATCTGCGGGTGCGCATGGGCCGTTCGCCACTGTGTGACGGCAGCCGCTACACCCGCAACCTGGAAACCGCCTACCGGGAAGTCTGGCGACACTGGTGCGCGAATACGCAGATCACATCTGTCTGAAGGCTGTTCGCCGAAGCCGTGTCCAAGGCTGAAATGCCCAGGAGCGCTGATACGTTCATATGCGTGGAAATGGTCTGTTACACTTAACCAGGTGTCATGCCCATCAGGGATTTTGACATTACGCCCAAAGGCAATTCCATGGCTCTGAAAAAATCCGCCATCTACTCATCTCTCTGGAAATCCTGTGACGAGTTGCGGGGTGGCATGGATGCCAGTCAGTACAAGGATTACGTCCTTGTCCTGCTGTTCGTCAAACATGTCTCCGACAAATACACGGGAGATCCCAACGCCTTGATCGTCGTACCGGTTGGCGGCGGGTTTTCCGACATGGTGGCTGCCAAGGGTCACAAGGAGATCGGCGACAAGATCAACACGATCATCGGCAGGCTGGCCGACGCCAACGACACTCTCAAGGGCGCAATCCATGTTGCCAATTTCAATGACGATGAAAAACTTAATTGGCGGAACGCTACACCACGCCGTTGCCGAAGCTGGCCGATGAAGTAGAGACCCTTTCTGCCCGTGTGGATGAACATCTGAAAAAAATGGGGTTTGTATGGAGCTGATCACCAGCGATGGTTACCGTGACCTGTTGGAGCAAATCTCCCGTACATACACCGGGGGTCGTCTTCTGGCGGTGCAAGCCGTCAATGTTCAGATGACAGAAACCTATTGGCGGGTAGGTCAGCATATTGTTGAGTTTGAACAAGGGGGCAACGTCAGAGCCGAATATGGCAAGGCACTGATCAAGCATCTTGCCAAAGACCTTGGTTTGCGCCATGGCAAAGGCTTCAGCCGCAGCAATTTGGTGTATATGCGGTTGTTATATCTTCGTTATCCAATAAGTCAGAAGCCTTCTCACCAATTGAGTTGGTCGCATTATGTGGAATTGCTCAAGCTGGACGACGATCTGGAACGAAGCTTCTACGAAAAGCAAGCCATAGCCGAACGTTGGTCTGTTCCAGAACTCAAAAGGCAGAAGGCGGCATCGCTCTTTCTCCGTCTGAGCGCCAGCAAGGATAAGGCAACCATTCTGCAACTCGCGGCACAGGGGCAGATCATCGAGCAGCCATCTGACCTGCTGCGTGAACCCTACGTGTTTGAATTCCTGAAAATTCCTGAGCCATGGCAGGTATCGGAAACTCAACTGGAGACTTTATTGCGCAATCACCTGCAACAGTTCCTGCTGGAATTGGGCAAGGGTTTTACCTTTGTTGGACGACAATACCGCGTCCGTGTGGATGGGCATCTGAAAGAGATGGGGTTTGTATGACCATGAACAAGGAGAGGAAAACGACCATCCATGTGCAAGGTGCAGCCATTGCCATCCTGTCACAACGAGAGGAGGATTTTATCTCGCTGACCGACATGGTGAAAAAATTCGGCGATGACACCTTGATCTACAGTTGGATGCGAAATCGCAACACGCTTGAATTTTTGGGAATTTGGGAGCAGATGCACAACCCGGATTTTAAAGGTGGCGAATTCGAGACCTTTAAAAAAGAATCTGGATTGAACAGCTTTCACCTGACGCCCAGAAAATGGATTGAAGCGACTCACGCCATAGGCATCCAGTCCCGCGCAGGGCGACACGGTGGCGGCACCTACGCCCACAAGGATTTGGCCTTTGAGTTTGGCTCTTGGCTCAGTCCAGAATTCAAGCTCTACCTCATCAAGGAATTCCAACGGCTCAAGGAAGATGAAAACCGCCGTCTATCGTTGGATTGGAATCTCAATCGCACGTTGGCCAAAATTAATTATCGTATTCATACCGACGCCATTAAAATTCATATCATTCCCGCCGCCGTTTCCCCGACGCAGGCTGGTTTTGTGTATGCCAACGAGGCCGATGTACTCAATGTCGCACTGTTTGGACAAACCGCCAAACAGTGGCGTGATGCCAACCCGGAGCGAGAAGGCAATATGCGTGAGTATGCCAGGGTTGAGCAATTGCTGGTGCTGGCCAACATCGAAGCCATGAATGCCGAATTCATTCATATGGGTCTGCCGCAAGGCGAGCGATTAACGCGACTGAACGAGATCGCCATCCGCCAGCTTCAGACACTCACCGCGCAGATCGCGATAAAGGCTTTAGGTGGCAGTCATGGTGATGGACATGAATAAATCTCCGGCTGATCATGAAACTTCGGTCAATTGCCCGGTCGGGCTGGACTCGCCATGCGTCAGGCCGGGGTATAAACAAACTGAAGTAGGGGTGATACCGGAGGATTGGGATGCAAAGAAGCTTGGCGAGTTGGCATCATTTCGCACTGGCCCATTTGGGAGTGCATTGCACAAGTCTGATTACACAAACGATGGCGTGCCGATAGTGAATCCGATGCACATTGTTGATAGTCAGATATTGCCAACTCGCACAATGACGATTACAGAATCTGCGGCGACAAAACTCAATGAGTTTCGGCTCAATCCAGGTGATGTCGTTATTGGCAGAAGGGGTGGCATGGGCCGCTGTGCAGTAGTTCAGCATACACATAATGGGTGGCTTTGCGGAACTGGGTCAATGATTGTTCGCCCTTCAGCCTGGGTTGATGCTGAATTTATTCAACGAGTCCTATCCAGTCCGACGATAATTTTTGCAATTGAAAATACATCTGTCGGCTCGACGATGATTAATCTCAATCAAAGTACTTTGAGAGAGTTGGTTGTACAAGCACCACCCCTCCCCGAACAACGCGCCATTGCCACCGCCCTATCAGATGTGGATGCCCTGCTCACCAAACTCGAAAAACTCATCGCCAAAAAGCGCGACCTCAAACAGGCCGCCATGCAGCAACTCCTTACCGGGCAGATGCGGCTGCCGGGGTTTGGGGGGGAGTGGGAGGTGAAGAGGTTGGGGGATGTTGGATGCTTTCTTAAAGGCAGCGGTATTCGAAAGGATGAATCCCTAAGTGGTGATTTGCCTTGTGTCCGGTATGGAGAGATTTACACAAAACATAGTGAATATATTAAAACATTTTACTCATGGATCTCACCACAAGCGGCAGTCACAGCAAGGCAGATTAAACAGGGTGACTTACTATTCTCTGGTTCAGGAGAGACGAAAGAAGAAATTGGAAAATGCGTGGCTTTTGTCAATGATACAGAAGCTTATGCGGGTAGTGATATTGTCATCCTTAGACCTGAGCATTCGAGTCCGATCTTTTTTGGTTACTACTTGAATACTGCTCCGATTAATAGACAAAAAGCAAGTAGAGGGCAAGGCGATGCTGTGGTCCATATTAGCGCAATGGCACTCGCTGATATTGAGATAAAGCTCCCAAAATTCGAGGAACAAACCGCCATCGCCACCGTCCTCTTCGACATGGACGCCGAGATTACTGCTCTTGAATCCCGCCGCGACAAGACCCGCGCCCTCAAGCAGGGGATGATGCAGGAGTTGCTGACCGGGAGGATTCGCTTGATATGAATACCTTGCCATCCACCGACACCGCCCTGATCACAGACATTCGGCAACTGATCGACAGTGCCCGTCAGCGGGCGGCGGTAGCGGTCAATGCCGAGTTGACACGGCTTTATTGGCAGGTTGGACGGAGAATACACAGCGAGGTTCTTCGTGGTGAACGCGCCGCTTATGGGCAACAGATCATTGCGACACTTTCGGCAAAACTGACCGCTGAATATGGCAGGGGCTGGGGGATACGCCACTTGCGGAATTGTCTACGCATTGCGGAGCAATTTCCCGACGAGCCAATTGTGAACACACTGTGTGCCGAATTGAGTTGGTCGCATCTGCGGTTGATCGTCACGCTGGATGCCCCCCTCAAACGCGATTTCTACACCGAACTGTGCCGCCTGGAACATTGGAGCGTGCGTCAGTTGCAGGAACGCATCCATTCCATGCTGTACGAGCGGAGTGCCCTCTCCAAAAAGCCCGAAGAGACCATCCGCCACGACCTGGCGCAACTGCGGCAAACTCAACGGGTGTCACCGGATTTGCTGTTGAAAGACCCATACATTCTGGATTTCCTCGGTCTGCACGACCGCTACCTGGAGAAAGACCTGGAAGATGCCATCCTGCGGGAGATCGAATTGTTCCTGCTGGAATTGGGCGTGGGTTTTACCTTCGTGGCGCGACAAAAACGATTGCAAATCGATCATGATGATTATTGCATCGATCTGCTGTTCTATAATCGCAAGCTCAAACGACTCGTTGCCATCGATCTGAAGCTGGGCAGTTTCAAGCCGGAATACAAAGGCCAAATGGAGTTGTATCTGCGCTGGCTGGCCAGGTACGAACAGGAAGCGGACGAGTCGCCCCCGCTTGGCATCATCTTGTGCGCTGGCAAGAAGCAGGAGCAAATCGAATTGCTTGAATTGGATAAAAGCGGCATCCATGTCGCCGAGTATCTGACCGTCCTGCCGTCTCGCGAACTTTTGCAGGCCAAGTTGCAGCAATCCATCGCGATTGCCAGAGAGCGTTTGTTGCAGGACAAAGGGGAAACATGAATACCATAGTAAATTTGCACACATTGTGTGCCGAATCGAACCGATCCTGTCTGCATCCGCCCGTTAATTTGTATCGTGCCATAAATGAAGGAGAAATTTATGGAACTCAGTGAAAAAAGCATTCGGTTTCTGGAAAAGCAAATCCCCGATCTGGCCGAGGCTGCTGTGACCCAGGCTTACTGGCAGGCACTCGCATCCGGTAACAGCGTGTTGGCAAGCGATGACGGCATGATCTACGAAGTTTTTCCTGACGGCTCACGCAAAATCGTCAAGGCTATTACACCCCATACCGCTGTAACCTTGGGGGAAAAAAGGATCATTCGGTGAATGAAATCGCACGTTTGCGTATGTTTGCCGGTCCAAATGGTTCTGGCAAGAGTACCATCAAGTCGGTGATCCATCCGGAATTGCTGGGGGTGTATATCAACCCCGACGATATCGAAAAAGATATTCGCGAGTGCGGGTTTCTTGACCTGAAACGTTATCAGGTTGCAACGGATAAACCTGACATATTGGGGTTTTTCAACTCCTCAATCTTGTTGGATCAGGCAGGTCTGCTCGATAAAGTCGGGAATCTGCGCTTCGATGATGACAAACTGGATTTTTCCTCGATACAAGTCAACTCCTATTTTGCTTCAGTGGCAGCCGATTTCATGCGTCGCAAGCTTTTAGATTGCAGGACTTCATTCTCTTTTGAAACGGTCATGTCGTCACCTGATAAAATAAAGTTCTTGCAAAAAGCATGGCAACAGGGTTTTCGTACCTATCTGTATTTCATTGCGACAGAAGATCCGCTGATCAATATCTCCCGGGTACGGAATCGAGTCCGCTTGGGAGGGCATTCGGTGCCAGACGACAAAATTATCGCCCGTTATGATCGATCACTGGATTTGTTGCTTGAAGCAGTTCGTTATACAAACCGCGCTTATATTTTCGATAATTCAGGTCATTCAATCCTGTGGCTGGCAGAAATCAACGATGGAAAATCCCTGACAATGAAAACGAATCGGATGCCTGCGTGGTTCAAAAGGGCTGTTTGGGACAAGATGGCAACGATGGAGGTGAAAAAACCATGACTACCATCGGCCAGATCGAAAAACAAACCCAGGCCTGCGTCATCGCCCTGTTCCGTGATCGGTTGGGTTACGACCACCTGGGCAACTGGAGTGACCGGTCCGGTAATGCCAACATTGAATTGGGATTGCTCACCACCTGGTTGAAAAAACAAGGGGTGGAGGATCTGCTCATCTCTATAACCCATCGGGAGAGATATTATGCAAGTCCAACAATTTGTTGAAGTCACCAACCGACAGGTAATGATTGAGCTGCCCGAATCCTTTGTCAATCACCGCGTCGAACTGATCGCACGAACGACGGATGATGCACCGATTCCATTGCCAAAGCAGCGACGACCACACCCGGAAATCGCCGGAAAAGGCCGGACATTGGGTGATCTGGTTGCTCCCATCGTGGATGAGGGTGATTGGGAGTGCCTCAAGTGATTGTCCTGGACAGCCACATCTGGTACTGGTGGGTTAATTTAGAACACAACCGGCTGCCACCAGGCATGATTCAAACTATTGAAAGTGCGCCTCGTGTGGGAGTCTCGGCTGTTTCCTGTTTCGAATTGGCTCTGTCCCATTATCGTGGCCGTTTGGAATTGCCGCTACCCCCACGGGATTGGTTTGCTCGCGCCCTGGATGGATCCGATGTGGAATTGTTACCACTGACAGGGATGTGACATTGGTTTCCCGATGGTGTACGGTTGAAGGAGGGCAATCTGGGAATCGTCGCCCGTCTCAAGGGGTCCGTGTGCGCTTCCGGACAGCTTCCGAAAAGAGATTTTGTCAGGTGTGATCATGAACAAAGATTTTCCATTTCCCCTGGAACCCACCATCACCTTGTATGATCCCCTGGCCGAATTTTTGGGTGGCGGCAAGGGTCTGTTCACCTACACCTTCGAGGATGCCGTCAAACTGGCCGGACATGCCTGTCCCACCGTGGCCGGGGCCTTTCTCATGGCCGTTCAGGCCTTGAAACACCTCTACCCGAACGAAATTCCCCAACGGGGCGATGTGGCCATCATCATTCCCGGCCTGCCGGATCAGGGAGTCAATGGACCGATCAGTCAGGTGTTCACCCTGGTGACCGGGGCCGCCACCGACAACGGCTTCCATGGTCTTGCCGGACGCTATTCCCGCAAGGATTTATTGACGTTCGATACCTCCACCACCCGGGAGGGTCCCTGGTTTCGTTTCCGACGCATCAGCAACGGCCAGTCGGTCGCCCTGGGCTATTCGCCCCAAACCATTCCTCCGGATCCGGGCATGGGCCAGGATATGGAGCAGGTCATCTCCGGACAGGCCGATGCGGCAACCCGGGAACGTTTTCAAACCGCCTGGCGGCAGCGCGTCCAGATGATTCTGGCCGATGGGGGCCGTCGTACCATTCGGCAACGGTGAATCTCATGCAGGAACCCCTCCCCGGAGCAACCGGAATCCGCGCCTACCACATTCGCAGCAAACATTTTCCCCGGCATTACGCCGCCGGACCCGGATACGTCGATTGGGAGACCCAACCGGATCCCTTCCGGCGCCATGCGGGTTCTCCGGTCGTGCCCCTGCCCCTGCTGGCCGATGCATTGCAGACCCCCTTCGCGGACGTTTATCGCCCCGCGCAGGTGAATCCGCTCCCTTTCGATGCGGCCCATGTCGCCCTGTTGTTCGAGCTTTCCCTGGGACTGGCGGCTTGGAAGGAGTATCAGGGGATCCGCTGGGCCTTGCGCTGCAACCCCTCCAGCGGCAACCTCCATCCCACGGAAGGGTATGCCATTCTGCCGACACTGGCCGCCACCTGGCCGGAAAGTCCCTTCACCCGGCAGGCGACCGGACCCCTGACCGCCGGTATTTATCACTATTCCAGCCGGGATCATATTCTGGAGGCACGTCTGCATCTGGCGGAACTGTCCGATCTTCTGCCCAAGAACACTTTTTTGATCGGCCTGAGTTCCATCCACTGGCGCGAGGCCTGGAAATATGGAGAACGGAGCTACCGCTACTGCCAGTTGGATGTGGGACACGCGGTGGGTGCCCTGCGCTATGCCGCTGCTGCCCTGGGCTGGCGGGTCACCGTTCTGCTGGATCCCTCCGACGCCGATGTCACCGGTCTGCTGGGACTGAACCAGAACGCCCTATCGGGTGCCGAAGCGGAATATCCCGACCTGTTGCTGCTCGTCCAGACCGACGCCGGCGTTCAGACCCACATGCCCCGGGAACGGCTGGCCACCATGCTCAAACACTGCCAGCCGGTCGATTGGCTGGGACGTCCCAATGTTCTCAGCCAGACCCATGCCCACGAATGGCCGGCCATCGATGAGGCCGTGGCCGCCACGATCAAACCCGTCACCTCCGAGGGACTTTGGCATCCGGAACCCCTTCCCGATCTCCGGTCATCTCCCGATTTGCAGGTCTTGCCCGCTACGCACCCGGCTGCCACCCTGATCCGGCATCGCCGCAGCGGCCAGACCTACGATCCCCGGGCCACCCTGTCCCGTGACGCCTTTTTCCACATGCTGGACCGTCTTCTTCCCCGGAACCACACCCCTCCCTGGGATGCACTGCCCTGGCACCCTGGCATTCATCCGGTTTTTTTTGTGCATCGGGTCGTCGGTCTGGAACCAGGGACCTATATCCTGGTCCGCCACGCCGAAAGCCAACCCCGACTCGAAGCGGCCATGGCCAGCGAGTTCGGCTGGGAGAAACCACCCGGCTGCCCGGACCATCTGTCGCTCTTCATGCTGACGGAGTGCGACATGCAGGAACAGGCCAAGGAGGTCTCCTGTCACCAGGAGATAGCCGCCGATGGCATTTTCAGCCTGGGCATGCTGGCCGACTTTGCCGCGAACCTTCGGGAAGGTGCCTGGCACTATCGCCGTATTTTCTGGGAAGCCGGTGTCCTGGGGCATCTTCTCTACCTGGAGGCCGAACTTCTGGGGCTGCGTGGCACGGGCATTGGCTGCTTTTTCGACGACCATTTCCACGATTTTCTGGGTCTGGAAGGGGACCAGTTCCAGAGCCTGTACCACTTCACTGTCGGCAAGGCCATCGAGGACGACCGGCTCGTCACCCTCCCCGCCTACTCGTTCCAGAAAGACGCCCAGGAATCATTCACCGGAGAGGCTCGGGAATCATTCGCTTAAGGGACTCATCCCACTCAATCGGATTCTCTTTCCTTTCCGGAAAGGACGGTGCGCAGGGATTGCTCCAGCATGCGCGGGTTGACGCCCTTTTGAATGCCGATGATGCCATCCATGATGACCTGGCAGCGCAGTTGCTCTTCGCTGGAATAGTGGTGCAGCTTGATGCCGATGGGAATGGTCATCATGTTGGCAACGATGGCACCATAACAGGTGGCCAACAGGGCCGTCCCCATGGCCGGGCCAATCTTGGAAGGATCTTCCATGTTGGCGAGGAGTTCCACCATGCCGATCAGCGTACCCACCATGCCCATGGCCGGTGCCGCCTCGCCCATCGAGTCGAACATGACCACCCCGACGTGGTGGCGGTGGGCCAGATATTCAATCTCCTTGCTCATCACCTCACTCAAAAATTCGGGACTGGAACCGTCCACACAGTGGTTGATGGCATTTTGCATGAACTTGTTCTTGGTCTTGTACTTTTCCAGGGCGAGGATGCCATCCTTGCGGGAAATATTGGACATTTCCACCAACTGGGCAATGATGTCGTTGATGTTGTCCTTGGGCAGCAGAAACGCCTTGGACAGGATGCCACCGGTATTTTTCAGGTCATGCAGACTGAATTTGACGAACGTCGAAGCGACCAGCCCACCAAACACCACCACAGCGGCATGGGCACTGGCAAACATGACAATCTTGCCTGCTGAAAGAAAAGCCAGAATAATCAAGGCACCAACCAATCCGATAATCGTCGATATATCCATGTCGGAGCTTCCTCTTTCCTACGGTTTTGCAGATTCCTGCGTGTGCTGGTCTGGATTGACATTTTCTGGGGCATCGTTGACCCGGGGTGCATTGGCCATTTCCTTGAGAACGATGATTTCGACTCGACGGTTGGCTTTGCGACCTTCCGGTGTATTGTTGCTGGCAATGGGTTGATATTCGCCAAACGTGGTAACCCGCACACGTTCGGGTTGCAGTTCCCCACTGGATGTCAAACGATTGGCAACTGCGGCGGCAAGCCGTGCCCCCTGATACCAACTCGTGGTTTCCAAACGGTCTGCCTGGGCACGCTGGGAATCGGTATAGCCCCGAATATCAACGGCATTATAGCCCTTGTTGAGAAGACCGGCGATCTGGTCCAGGATGGCACCCACCTCTTCCTTGAAAGCCGCCGAATCAGGTGCGAGAATGGCCTCCTCCTTGATGTTCACATGAAAGCCATCCTGTTTTTCTTCCGCCATGGCCTGGCCATTATCGACCAGGGTACTGATCATGAGACGGATTTTTTCACGCAGCTCCACAAAATGAACCGCCTGCTGGAACTCCGAACCGATCAGATTCTGTCCCACCAGGACCGCGTTCATGGCTTCGGTCTTTTGCACGCCGAATGAGTTTTTAATCGCGCCGGCCAACTCAAGAAACTTGGCTTTCTCCTGGGTTGAGTAGGCAACGATAATCACGAAAAAACAAAGCAAAAGTGTCGCCATGTCCGCCCAGGAAATAAACCAGAGCGGAGTACCTTTTTTGCATGCGGGACATTTTTTGGCCATACGCCTTCCTACGAAAACAATTGCATGGATACAAGCCTGACCGGTAAAGGTTTTTAGCAATAATTACGCCATATTTATAAATACAGGACAAAACGCAGTTTCTTTATAAAACCTTAATATGCGGATTGCATCTCGTGTCAAAATGCCAGACATGGAGATAGGACATGGCTTCTTAATAAAATTTTAATGTGCAAGCTGAATCTTGTAAAAAAAGTCGTCAGAACTGATATATTCAGACATTTTACGCAACGTTGCATGCAGATTGTCGGTTCGGAACTGGGCCAGTTGGCGTTCCAGGTTGCGGCGTTGCACCTCGGGCAGAAACAGGTCACAGAGAGTCGGAGAGCGCGGAGGAAGCCCCTGTCGGTTCCGGTCACGCCAGGCCGGAAAATCATACTGCAACGCCAAGCGTTTGTGGGAAACCAGGAGCTGCTCCCCGGTCAGATCGATGCGCAATTCCCGGCTCAAGCGCAACACCTCCGCAAGCTGCTCCCCGGCATCTGCCGCCACCGCCTGTTTTTCGGCCAGCAACTGCTCGCCCACCTGCTGAAGCAAAGCGACAAACGGCTCCAGATATTCCAGAAGAATCCTGAACGTGAGGTGAAAATTGAGCTTGCCAAACTGGCCGGAGCGCAAGCGGGCAAAGGGTTCATCGGCGGTCCAATACGCCGTGAGCGCAGCAAAATCGGGAAAATTTTCCAGGTCATGATCGGCCTGGAACCACTGCATCACCTCGGCCAGGGGTCCCGTGGCCGCACGACAGCCGGCAGCGACAGCCCATATGGCATCCAGGGGGTGGATGCCATGGCCCTGCAAAAGCTTTAAATAATCAATGAAATATTTTCGTGACCACATGAACTGGATCAGGGCGTGGAGGAAACGGCAGGAACCCAATTCTTCCCGGGAGAGCGTCGCAGTCGCCAGGACGATTTCCTGGCCGTCGATCACCCGAACCCCGGCATACTCCCCAAACGCCCCATCCTGGATACGCCAACCCACGGCACGAAAATACCGGGCACGCGACTCCGGGGTACTCATGCCGGTCCCCGGCAACAGATAGAGATTGTAGTTGACCATCTCCACCCCCTTGTCCATGAGCAGCCGGTTGGCCGCCAGATGCGAGGCAAGGGTCTCCTCGGGCAATCCGAGGATCAATTCGGAAAAGACGGTGATTTTTTCCTGACCGGTACTGAGGTTGGTGACAATTTCCTCGACCTTGTCCAGGGGCAGATTGGTGCGCTGGATTGCCGTCAGGACCTTGGGATCGTTGGATTGCAGGGTGGCGGTAATGTCGGAGAGTCCGTGCAAGGCCCTGGCCACCCGCATGACCCGTTCCGGGTTGCCCTTGTTCCACTGGATGGAACAGTGCCCGGGAAAACCATATTGCTGATGGCTGGCATAGAGTTTTTCGGCAATCTGTTCATCGCGGGGCAGTATGCTGAAATTGGCATCCGCCAAAAACAGATTCATCGCCTGGCGGCAGCGCTGCCCGACATAATCGATTTCGGCAAAGACCCGGTCGTCACTGAAGCGTGTCAATTTTCCGGCACCTATCCCCCAGGCGCAAAAGGTGCAGCGATAGGGACAGGAGCGGTTGGTCTCCAGAATGGGTGTCATCGGTTCGGCAAAGAACGGATCCAGCAGACCCGTAAGATACGGGGAGGGGATGGCATCCAGGTCGGTCAACGGGGGCAGGGCCGCCGTCACATGCACAGCCCCCCCCCGGCCATCGGCATTGACCAGTGCGCCCGGTGTCGGTTCCTGCCGCCAACGGTGCAAATCCGCCCCGCAAGCCAGAAACCGTTGCAACAACGTGGCAAATCCCACCTCGCCCTGGTTCAACACATACGCATCACAGGTCGGTTGCCGCGCAAAAAATTCCGCTCCGCCGGCCGCATGGGCATTGAGATCGGTAAAATTGGGTCCTCCCCCCACGGTCAGGGTTTGAGGATGCAGCCCTTTGACAATGTTGTAGACATGGCGATTCAGGTTGCTGTTCCAGACATAGTGGGAGAGTCCCACCACCAGCGGCTTTTCCTGGTGCAAAGCTTCAATCAGCAGTTCCGGGCGCTTGAAGAGCCGGATTTCCAGCTCTCCCGGCAGGGATTGCCGGGCATAACTCCCCACATAGCCCACATTGAGCGGAAAGGTCCACTGCCCGATCCGACCGCCGGTATGCACAAGATCACCAAGAAAGACAATTTGTTTGGAATGACTCACGGCTGTCGCATCCTCGCATGACCCGGTACAGGACCCACCGGGAATAATGGATTCCTTTGAATGGATTCCGCAAAATTCATTCCAGGAAAATCCCCTGACGTTTTTCCTTGTATCCTGCTTTGCGACGGTATAGAAAAAGCTTAAATAGATCGCACAATCAAATTCTTAACATATTTTAATCTTGTCATGAACCATTGCGCATCAATGTATCAGCCCCGGAAGCATCAACCCGTCACCAGCCACCATCAGGAACCGTTGAGCCGTGTCTACTTCAAAACATGCACCTCGTTTTTCCAAGGCTTTTGCCAGAATGCTCACCATCGGCCTCCTGGCCGGCCTTGTCATGACCGGCTGCCAGCGGGCCGAAATTGCCGTGCGCCATGTCAATGAAGACGAAGAACAGCGCGAAGCCATTCATCAGGCCATGTTGTATCTGGAAGATCTTCATCAACAGCTCAACCGGATTCACAGGGTTTATTATGATATTGCCCAGGCTGCCGTACCATTTTGTCCTCAGGATAGGGTACTTCTTGATAATGGCATTAAATTTTTTTCAAAAGACAATTTGAAAATTCTTGGAACCAGTTTGGTACGTTCAGCAGAAATTCACTACAATTACGGTACAATTGCCACGGTCTATTATGTTCATCCCAATACCACGGCTGCTCTCAAAGGTGTCAGGCCTGGAGACAAGATTGTTCCGGTTCCCAACTCTCCAGACAATTTTACCTTTCAAGCGATACGCGACGGAAATACCCTGGGAACATTTTCTGGTGGGGTTCCAACCTGCGCATTTCAAGCATTTTTGGAAAGAAGCAGCGAAGTCAATGCGTATGCGGATGGCAACAAAATTATCATTACCTCTGGAATTCTTCGTATCATGGATGATAATTTGCTGGCCGATGCCATGGCGCATGAAATGTCTCACAACATCATGAAACATACGGAAAAGAAAACCGTCAACAGTCAAATGGGTGAATTTGTCGGATTTCTCGCAGATATTCTTCTTGCTTCCCAGGGTATCAATACACAGGGAGGTTTTTCTGGCCACGGCCAAAGGATCGGAGCCAATGCCTACTCACAGGAATTTGAAAAAGAGGCCGATCTTCTGGGGATTCACATCATGACCCTGGCCGGTTATGATGCCATGAAAGCCGTTGAAACACATAGAAAACTCGCCATAGAAAACCCCAACAGCATCTGGCTTTCGAGTACCCACCCGACCAGTGCCAATCGATCTGCCGTCAAGGCCACTGTCGGCAAGGAACTCATGGAAAAGGTGGCCAACCGGCAACCGTTGCGCCCGGAAATTCCCAGGTTTGCCCAGATTCCGGATGACCGTTTGATTCGCAACCCTGCCGTGCGTCCGACCACGGAAGCGATGGCTCCGGTCATGATGGCCAATTATCGCAAGGGCAACCCGGAAGGACCCGCATCCGGCCCAGCCGCTACGGTCCTCGCCCAACAAGAGAAGACAAAGACACCGCCCGTCACCACGGCCATGACCGGCTCCCCCACCCAAAAATCAGGCCGTTCTACCGAATCGGCAGCCGTCAGTTCCCAGGCCAGGCGCGCCGAGTCCAAATCGACCCGATCAAGCCTGGCCGAGACCAAATCAGCCCAATCCGGCAACGACTCCGCCATCGCCAAAGCCAGCCCGGCCCTGCCCGACCCGGCAGCGCCAACCTTCGCCTCCGGGGAGACACCAGAAAAAAAATCCATGGGCAAAGGGTATTCGGTGTATATGGGATCTTTTTCGGATACGGCCACTCTGGAGCAAATCCAGACCCGGTTGACCCAGAACCAGATCAAGGCCACCCGGCAGGAGATCACCATCAAGGACCAGACATTCCAACGGCTTTACGCCGGGAGTTACCCCTCGCGCCGGGATGCCGAAGCGGTCCAATCCATGTTGCAAGACAAACTGGGCATGAAAAGTGAGGTCGTACCGACCCCTTGAGCAGGCAGGCAAGACCGTTTTGCAAGTCGCTCCTGTCGCACACCATGAGATAGCCCTTGAACCCTGACCAACCGGTCAGGAATCGGAAGCGGGAGCGACTGCAAAACACGGTCAACGGCACATCTTCTTTCAGAAAAATGTCTTTCTTCAGAAACACATGCTTCTGAGCTGTTCAGTCATCCCCGGGATCGTGGCTGTCAGTCCAACGCACACCGGCCCTTGCGGATCCATGACAAGATGGCCACTCAAGGCTCCTGATCCCAACATCGACTGAACGCGAAGAGTCCGTCCCTTATGTTTATATCAGATTCTGACCAGACAAGATAGTTCCCTTTTTTACCATTTTGTCATAAAAAATTTGCCGCAGTAACGGTTCAGCTCCCCCATAAAAAAACGTTTGAAAAACTGGGATAGAGGTCCAGGAGGAAGGGCTGTGCCCTTCCTCTTGGCGGGGTTTGGGGCGGAGACCCAACAAAGTCTTCCATGTCAAATTCTTTTTTTGAAAGGGTTCTGAATGGTTACGGCATTTTTTCAGGAACGGAGCAGGATTGCGGCTGCCGCAGCAATATCCCGGAATGTTTCCGATTGCCCGCCCTGATCGGGATGATGCGCAAAGGCCAGATCCCGATACCGTTGGCGAATCTCTTCCCGGCTCGCCTGTGGATCGAGACCCAACAGAGAACAAGCCTGCTCTCGCTGTTCATACTGTTGATACCCTTGCCAAAAACTCTCCAGCATCCCTTCCACTTCCTGGCGACCTGTCATCGCCAGATTGTCCAGATTCAGGTAATAGTCCGCAAGGGGATCCACCCGTTCCGGAACGGCAGCCGTTGCCTGTTGCCAGGGGTGCAGAATGGTTTTCAGGCAATGAATGTCCAGACAGCCACGCCGTTCCCGATGCAATTGTTCCCGCAACACGTAAAGCAGGTGAAACAATAAAAAATGGGTCCGAAACAAATCCAGGGAATCCTGCAAATTCCGCCCGACAAAAGGCTCCACCCCCTGCCTTTCCAGGATGCGGTACAGATCATATTCCCGCAAACCGTCCGGATGCAGATCCAGAATTCCTTCCAGAAGGAGCAGCAGGGAGGCACGGCGGGGATCGTGAGAAGACATGACAGTCCAAATAAACGCTTGAATAACCGGGATGATGGCAAGAGCAGCAGAAGGCAAAGTTCATCAACAGCCTTCTGCAATTCCATATTTGATCCAAACAGATCCATCTGGTCAATGGGTTGGATCGTGGTGTAGGATGGTCATGGTAGGCGTGTCGAATGCGGGTTGGATTGGGTATGAACACACAAACTGACAGGGATTCATGGCATCCATGGCATTGTTGACCATATTGCATGCGCCAGACAGGCGTTTGAAGCAAAAGTCTTTACCGATTCAAAATGTTGACGATGACATTCGCCGCCTGATGGACGATATGCTGGAAACCATGTACAAGGCTCCCGGCATTGGCCTGGCAGCACCGCAGGTGGGGGTGTTGCGGCGGGTGATCGTCGTGGATGTCACCTGGTCCAAGGAGAAAGAGGAAAAAAATCCTCTCTATCTGGCCAATCCGGAGATTGTGGCCAGGGAGGGGGAGATTACCTGGGAAGAGGGGTGTCTGTCGGTGCCGGATAATCTGGCCGAGGTGGTGCGGTCAGAAAAAATCACGGTGCAAGGTCTGGATCGCCAGGGGCAGGCGGTGACGATTCAGGCTGAAGGCTTGCTGGCCGTTTGTCTGCAACATGAAATCGATCACCTGGATGGAATATTGTTCATCGATCACCTGTCCAGGTTGAAACGGGACATGATTCTCAAAAAATTACGCCGGGCGCAGGAAGAGAGTTGAGCCATGGAACGTTGGCGGATCGTTTTCATGGGAACGCCGGATTTTGCCGTTCCCGCCTTGCAGGCTCTGTTGACCGGAGCCAATCCGGTGGTGGGCATTTTCACCCAGCCTGACAAGCCGGGCAGGCGGGGCTTGCAGCTTCAGGCATCACCCGTCAAGAAAGTGGGCATGGCACACGCCATTCCGGTCTATCAACCAGCCAGGTTGCGGGATCCGGAGGCCGTGGCGACGTTGCGGACCCTGGCACCGGATCTGGTGGTTGTGGCGGCCTATGGACAGATTCTTTCCCCCGAGATTCTGGCCATTCCGCTTCATGGGTGCATCAATATTCATGCCTCCCTGCTGCCGCGTTGGCGGGGGGCTGCCCCCATTCAACATGCCCTGTTGGCTGGTGACACGCACAGCGGGGTGACCATCATGCAGATGGAAGCGGGTTTGGATACCGGTCCGATCCTGGCCAGGCGCGAGGTGGTGCTGACCGGCACCACCACGGGAGGAAGTTTGCATGATGAACTGTCCCATCTGGGAGCCGATTTGTTGCTGGAAACGATCCGAAAATTGCAGGCTGGAGAGGTGACACCCCAGCCCCAGCCGGAAACCGGTGTGACCTATGCCAACAAATTGACCCGCACTGCCGGGCGGATTGATTGGCGGGAGAAGGCCGTGATCATCGAACGGCAAGTGCGGGCATTGAATCCATGGCCAGGGGCGTTTTCGACTTTGGCAGGCAAGGTGGTCAAAATACATGCCGCGTATCCCAAACAGGGAGAGGAACAAGGGGTTCCCGGGGAGGTGGTGGCGCTGCCTCTGGACGGTTTGGAGGTGACATGTGGCGAGGGACATCTCGTGTTGACGGAACTGCAAACCGAGGGCAAAAAACGGATTCCAGCCAGGGAGTGGGTCAAGGGAGCGGCTGTGGAACCAGGAAACAGGTTTGAATAAAAAAAAACAAATTGAAAAAAAAGAGGGGGTTTGGGGGATTCATCCCCCAGTGGGGTCTGGGGCAAAGCCCCAGTGGGGTCTGGGGCAAAGCCCCAGTGGGGTCCGGGGCAAAGCCCCAGTGGGGTCCGGGGCAAAGCCCCAGTGGGGTCCGGGGCAAAGC
>JADGCO010000041.1:26961-36926 GCA_015228935.1 Magnetococcales bacterium
AGCCTTAAGATGGATCCAGATCGGTAATTTTTTTTACATGATAAAATAAAAATTTATCATGTATTATCAGTTATTTAAAAAATATTGATACCGGAGTGTCCTGTTTATTTTCCAAAAACGTAAAAATATTTGTACATTGCATGCCTCACACCGTCCAAACGACGGGGCTTGGCATTAATTTTAATATTTAAATTATTGATAAAACAAGTAATTTATAGATTGGTTCAAGAATTGCTGTACCTTCTTATCGGACAACGCAATCGTTCGACTGACCGCGTGGAATTCGCAAAAAAGGCTTTCGTCCCGAAATCGGGACGAATTGTCCGGGAAGCGGGTAATTAAAATCCTCCGGAATCCAATAAATACAATCGGCAGGAGGTTCCCATGAACGGACCTGTAGGAAAAACTGGCAAGGGTGCCATTGAATCCCTTTTGATTCGCAGTCCCGAGGATTTGGGCAAGGATCTTCCGGGGTTGCAGGAAATGTTTCGCTCTGGTGACGAATGGGACGGATTGGCCAAAGCCATGCCCAAACTGGCCACGGCCATCCCAAGTCTGCCGGAAGATCTCCAGGAAATTCTCTCTCTCCGTTATCCGGATCGGTTTGACCTGACTCCCGCAGCCAAATTCGGGGAACGCCTGCGCAACCTGGAACCGGAAGAGATTCGCTCTGCACTCCTGGAGACAATTTTGTACCGTTATTGGATCCATGGAACCCCGGTCAGCAAAGAGTTCGATCCCCGGCTGTTTTGGCGGCATTCATTGGCCGTGGCCTGCATCAGCCGTGATCTGGCCCGTGAAAGCAAACAGGTAGATCCGGAAAAATCATTCCTGGTCGGACTGTGTCATGATCTGGGGCGTGTCCTTCTGGAAAAATTCGGCTGGCGGGGTTACAGCGATTTTTTGCAACTGGCACCCCGGTCCGGTGTCTGTCTGCATGCCCAGGAACAGGAGATGATCGGTCTGGGGCACCAGGAACTGGGAGCCTGGTGGTTGCGGATGTTCGATCTGCCAAAATGGCTGGTCGATGCGGTGCTTCATCACCACGAAGGTGGAGAAGATGAAAAAAAAGGGCAGACCGGAAATGGCACGGAAGCAACCGGTATGGACCCCGGGACATTTCGTATGGCCGAGATCGTGCAACTGGCGGATTTTATTGCCTGGACCCAGGGACTGGGTTCCGTTCCTGGTCCCCGGCAACCCCTCTTGGGGCCTAAAATGGCCCAAGCCCTCGATCTGGAGCAACCGGACTGGAGCGGCATCATGGCACGACTGGATGCTTTTCTGGCCGTGACTGCCGATCAATACGGCTACGACATGCCCAATGGCATGCAGTTTCGGCGGCATTTGCTGGGGGCCACCCTCCGCCTGGGACAAATGGTGCGTGACCAGCAGCAAAATGCAACCGGCGACCCGATGCCTGTTCGGGAACAGACCAACTCCCTGCTCATTCCCCACCAAAGCCTGGACGAAGAGTGGATCGTGCCCAATACCCTCCAGGCCATACGCAAGGAGTATAAGTTCAATACTTTGTGCATGTTTCACGTGGATCCGGATGACCGGACGCTGGTACCGGGCATCCGGACCCCGGCCTTCCAGGGCAACCGGGATTTCAGCCAACTGCGCATTCCCCTGACCCAGGTGGACAGCGGGTTTCGGGAGTGCCTGCGGGATCGGCGGCCACGAATCATCAAGGGCCGGACCGCCATCGAAAAAGAAATTCTCCGCAAGATGGGGGTCGATGAAATCGGCGTGGTGGCCGTGTTTGGCAAATTCCGGGTGCATGGCCTGCTCTGGCTCGATTACGGCTTTGCCAGGAAAAAAATGGCCGAGTCCGATTTGACCGAAGTGGCGGTGGTGGCCCGCGAACTGGGCGTGGCCCTCGAACATGTACGCCTCTACCAGGAAGCCCGGAAACAGGCGGATTATGACGCCATGACCGGCCTGTTCAATCGCAAACGCATCGAAACAGGCCTGCAAGAGGCCTTGCATGAAACCAACAAAAACAATGGAGAACTCTCCCTGCTGATGACGGATCTGGATCAGTTCAGACAGGTCAACGACCAGATTGGCAACCAGAAAGGGGATGGCATCCTGAAACTGCTGGCGGAAATCCAGAAAAGATCGATCCGGGAAAATGGTCTCATCGGGCGTTTTGAAGGGGACAAGTTTTTGATTGTCCTGAATCATACAAATTTTTCCGCCGCCATCCAATGCGGCGAACGCCTCCGCAAGACCGTCGAAAAGGTCGGACAGCAACTGGCACCCCGCCTGAACGGGATCAAAATGACCCTCAGCGTCGGCGTGACCACCCGGCAAGGCGACCAGGAAACCGGGGATGACCTGCTGACCCAGGCCGACCGCGCCCTGCAAATGGCCAAGGAAGGCGGCTGCAACACGGTCGTCGGCCATGTGCCCCGTTATCTTTCCCAGGAAAGTGACCGGAAAAATACCGACACCAAGGAAACCGCGTCTCGTGAACCCCAGCCAGCCGCGCACCAGGTCCGGCAGCAGGTGCGTCAACCCGACAACTGCAAGGGAACCGGTTCAGCCCCGGTCGTGGAGTCGGCAAGCCTGAGCCAAAGCGTTTCTTGAGACTGGCATTGGATCTCCAGAGGCAGCGCACGGATGATCATCTGTGCGCTGCCACCCACTCCCGCAGGGCTTCATTCATGCGCGTTTGCCAGCCCGGACCTGTGGCCTTGAAAAACGCCACAACATCAGGCGAATATCGCACGGATAAAAGAATCTTTTTATCAGAATCAACCGGCCTGCCATGCAGGGGGCGCATGGCCTTGAATTCCGCATCAGTCGGCACATAAGTGTCTGGATCCGCCGCAATGCCACGGGCAATGGCTTCCTCCTCTTCAGGAGTGGGAAGAATGAATCCCATGTACGTCTCTGGCATAACGCTTGGTCTCCCGTTTGTTCGCCTTGCGCAGGCTGATGATTCTTCGAACGCCTTCCCGATCTACAAACACAACGCAGTACAGCCTGTTCCGTTTCGGCACATAACCGATCATGCGTGGTTCCCCATAGTCGTGTCGCCGATCCAGAGAAATAACAGATCTTTCCCAATCAAGACCTTCCACATCCCCCAGAGACACCCCATGTTTCAAGCGATTGGCATACTCCTTGTCTGGATCAAACTCGATCTTCATGGAATTTATTATAGCGACGATCAATGAATATGCCAACGATCCCTTGACAAATCCCGATTACCTGCAACACGCTCACGGAAAAACAACCCTCATTGGACAGATCATGCCACGGAATTTTCTGTTATTTTTGTTTGCGGCCTGCCACTTGTTCATCCTGGGAACGGGGCACGCTGCGCCTTTGCAACCGGACAAGGTTCCCGAACCCTTGAAACCCTGGGTGGATTGGGTTTTGTACGACCATGAGGAGAGGGTGTGTCCCATGGTCCATAACGATGCCAAACGACGGTTTTGTACCTGGCCGGCCCGTCTCACCCTGGAGTTGAGTTCAGAGTCGGGCCGCTTTACCCAGGATTGGCAGATTGCCCGGGAAAGCTGGATTCCCCTGCCCGGAGGAACCGGCGGCATCTGGCCCGAAGCGGTCCAGGTGGATGGCAAGCCGGCCGTGGTGACCGCCCGCAACGGCAAACCGGGTGTCCAAACCGGCACGGGAACGCATCGGATCACCGGAACCCTGGCCTGGAAAGAGTTGCCGGAATTTTTGTCTGTCGCGCCTGCCTCCGGTCTGGTCGATCTCACGCTCAATGGCAAACCGGTGCCGTTTCCCAACCTGGATGAACAGGGACGGCTCTGGCTGCACGCCCAACGGGTCGATACCCGGACCGAGGACCATCTGGAAGTCACGGTTCACCGTCTGATCAAGGATGGGGTGCCGGTGGTGCTGGAGACCCGAATCGGATTGCGCATTGCCGGCAAAAACCGGGAAATATTCTTGACGCCGCCCCTGGCGGAGATGATTCCCCTGCGCCTGGTTTCGCCCCTGCCGGCCCGGCTGGAACCTGATGGCCGGGTGCGCCTCCAGGCCCGGCCAGGCAACTGGGAACTGGTGCTGGAACAACGCCGCACCTCTCCCGTCGCTGCCCTGGAACTGCCCAAACAGATCGTTTCCCCCTGGCCTGAAGAGGAGTTGTGGGCCTTTCAGGCCAACCATGCCCTGCGCATGGTCACCCTGAGCGGTGCCGAAACCGTGGACCCACAACAAACCCTGTTGCCGGAAGCGTGGCGACGCATGCCCACCTTTGTGCTGCGGGCCGGCAACCGCCTGCTCTTCACGGAAAAAAAACGCGGCAATCCCGACCCCGATCCCGACCGGCTGGAACTCAATCGCACCCTGTGGCTCGATTTTTCCGGACAGGGGTTTTCGATTCGGGATCGTCTCTACGGCATCACGAGCCGGGCCTGGCGTCTGGAAATGAATCCGCCCCAGGAACTGGGACGGGTCGAGGTCAACGGACGGGGATTGCTGATCACCCGTCTGCCGGGGGCCACCCGCAGCGGGACCGAAATTCGCCATGGACGGGTGGAGCTGATCGCGGAAAGCCGCCTGGCCCAGACCCGTGGCTTCCTGCCTGCCGTGGGGTGGGAACAGGATTTTCAAAGCCTTGCCACCACCCTCCATTTGCCACCAGGCTGGCGTCTGTTCCATGCCCTGGGGGCCGACCGGGTTGATGATACCTGGGTCAGTCGTTGGACCCTTCTGGACCTTTTTTTGACCCTGATTCTGGCCCTGGCCGCCCGAAAATTATGGGGAAATTTCTGGGGTCTGGTGACCCTGTTGACCTTGGGCCTGGTCTATCACGAAGAAAGCAATCTGGCCTGGCCGCTCCTCAGCCTGATGGCCACCGTGGCACTGTTGCGTCATGTTCCGCCGGTCCATGTCCTGCGCCGGTTCATTCGCTTTTGGCGTTATGCCAGTTTGTTGATTCTTGTTCTGGTTGCCCTGCCCTTTTTGATCACCCAGGCCCAACAGGGAATTCACCCCCAATTGGATCTGCCCGGTGGTACGGGTTCTGCCCTGCAACCGGTCGCAACCCCGGTTGGATCCATGGCCAATCAGGCTGCGGAAACCAACCTGGATTATGATGTCGAACAGGAAAGCCGGGAGGGCATGGCACCCCCGGCCATGGAAAAAAAAGCCGTCAAAGCGGCCCAAGCATCCAAGAGCAAGGCTGAATCCATGCGCAGCAATCGCCCCGATGGAGGCGCGGCCCTGGCCGACAAACCGGCCAGCGCCCCGGCCAGACCTGCAAAATCCCTGGCCCTGCATGACCCCAATGCCCAGATCCAGACCGGCCATGGTCTCCCCCAATGGCAATGGCGCACCATTACCCTGCGCTGGAACGGACCCGTCCTGCGCCAGCAACAACTCCGCCTCTATCTGATTCCGCCCAGAATCAATCAAATATTGAATTTTTCGAGTATCTTCCTGCTGTTGGCCCTGTTGTGGCGGGTCATGGAGGTCAAGTGGCCGGGAGCGCGTCCGGGAGGTTTTCCGGGCCGCAAACAGGCGGCTGAAGCGGCGACGGCCAGTGTGGTCCTGCTGGCACTGTTGGGAACCGGTCTGGCTGGTTTTGCCTCGTCGGCCCGGGCCGATCTGGTTGCCCCGGACATGTTGCAAACCCTGGCCACCCGTTTGACGGCTCCCCCCACCTGTCTGCCTGCGTGTGCCGATCTGCCCCGTCTCAACCTGGAGGTGGCACCGGATCAGTTGCGGCTGTTGTTGGAGGTCCACGCCGACCGGTCGGTGGCCGTTCCCCTGCCAGGCCATGCCAAACAATGGTTGCCCACCCGGGTCCTCCTGAACGGGGAACCGGCAACCCACCTGCAACGCGACGAGCAGGGAACCCTCTGGATCCTTGTGCCCCAGGGGGTTCATCAGGTTCTTCTGGAAGGGGCCACCCCGGCCCAGGAGGTGATACAGATTCCTTTCGTCCTGCAACCCCACCGGGTGACCCTGACCCGGGTGACGGGCTGGAAAGTGGATGGCCTGCATGACAATGGCGCGGTCAACTCCAGTCTGCAACTGCGCCGCATTCATGCCCGGACCGATACGGATTTTCAGGCCATGCCGGAATCGTTGCCCGCGTTTGTGCAGGTGGAACGGCATCTTGTCCTGGATCTGCAATGGCGCGTGGAAACCCGCATCAAGCGCCTGACCCAGGCCGGAACGGCCCTTTTGCTGGAAATTCCCCTGTTGCCAGGCGAGTCGGTTACCACGGCCCAGGTGCGGGTGACGGAGGGGAAGGTGCAGGCGCATCTCAATCCCCAACAAACCGAGTTTTCCTGGAGTTCCGTCCTGGAAATAACCCCTTCGCTCACCCTCAAGGCTCCAGAGACCAGTCAATGGGTGGAAATCTGGCATCTGGATGTCGGTCATATCTGGCATTTGACACATGCCGGCATTCCCGTGATCCGGTACCAGGACCAGGCCGGGCGACGGCAGCCGGAATGGCGGCCCTGGCCCGGGGAACAGGTCGTGATTCAAGTCCAGCGCCCCGAAGGGGTGACGGGACCGACCCTGACCCTGGAAAAATGTGATTTATCCGCCACGCCGGGCATGCAGGCCACGGATGTGGTTCTGACCCTGCATCTGCGCAGCAGTCGCGGCGGACAACACGCCATTCGCCTGCCGCAAGGGGCGGAGCTGGTGGCCACCCGCATCCAGGATTGGGAAGAACCTGTCCGTCAGGATGGTCGAACCGTCCTGTTGCCCATCACGCCGGGCAGCCAGGAAATTCGCCTGAGTTGGCGGCAACCGGGAGGAATCGGGCTGTTCCATACCACGCCCCAGGTGGATCTGGGTTTGCCGGGAGTCAATGCCACGATCCATGTGCATCTGATCCCTGGTCGTTGGCTGTTCTGGGTCTCCGGGCCAACCCTGGGTCCGGCCATCCTGTACTGGGGTGCCCTGTTCATCATCCTGCTGCTGGCCCCGGCCCTGGGACGTCTTGCCTGGACGCCACTCCAGACCCGCCACTGGATTCTGCTCGGTCTGGGCATCAGCACGCTTCCCCTGGAGATGCCCCTGGTCCTGTTGGCCTGGTTTCTGCTGCTCGGCTGGCGGCGACAAACCGCCACGAGTGTGACCCATTGGCGCTTCAATCTGCGGCAATTGTTCCTGGTGGGTTGGAGCATTGCTGCCATCGGAGCCTTGTTCGACATTGTCACCTATGGCCTGTTGTCGGGCGTGCCCGATATGAAAATCATGGGCAATCTCTCCACCCACGATCACCTGCAATGGTTTCAGGATCGCATCGGTCCGGAACTTCCCCAGGGACACCTGGTCTCCATCTCTCTGTTCAGCTATCGACTGGCCATGCTGCTCTGGGCCATCTGGCTTGCCTCGGCAACCCTGGGCTGGATTCGCTGGGGTTGGACCTGTTTCTCCCACGAAGGGTTGTGGCAGACGTGGCGGACTCCCAAGAAAAACGTATAACTGCACACCCGATTATCTTGCATCGTCGGGGATGGCGCGTCTGTTGCCGTGACCGTTGGCAGGGCTTCAGATAAACAGGGTGGCACGGGCGTTCAGTGCAACCTCCATGAAGGTGGCCACCCCGCCCAATTCCACCCCGGGAATGAACTCATCAGCTTGAACCCCCATCACATCCATAGACATGGCGCAGCTGATGAAGCGGGCATCCATCTCCTGGGCCAGGTTGCGCAACTCCTCTAGTGAAGAGATATTCTTGTCCCGCATCAGTCCCTTCATCATGGTTGGCCCCATACCCAGCATATTGAGCTTGGAGGTGGGCAACCTCGAACTGTTGGCGGGGATCATCATGGAGAGTATGCCTTGCCGGAACCCCTTGCCGGAGAGGCGGGTGTTCTTTTTTATCGCCGCCAACCCCCAAAAAGTGAAAAACATCGACACCTCCATGTCCATGGCCAGGGCACCGTTGGCGATGACAAAAGCGGCCAATACCTTGTCCATGTCGCCGGAAAAGACCGCAATGGCTACCCTGTTGTTGGGTACACGCCGTTCCAGAGACTGAAAGCGTGCCTCCATCTCCTGGCGCAACTTTTCGATGGCCAGGGTGAATTTCTCCTCCGGGGTGATAGGGGGTTGGGTCATCTGGGTTTGTGGGGTCATGGTTTGCTCCTCATGATGTTTTAACAGACCGGTCTGTCTAATATCCATGGCCGTTATCCCTGACATGTCCCGCAAAAGCGGTCATAGCCTTCCACAGCTAATAAACAGACCGGTCCGCCTATTAAAATACAAAAAAAAATCAAGGAGACAAATAGTTTCTCAGAAACTGGATGGCTCCGAGCATATCCTGGCTTTTCTGGCGTGTTTTATCCACAAGTGTAGCCCCTTCCATCATGGTCAGGATCAGACCGGCGGTCTGCGCCGGATCCAGATCCGGGCGGACCTCACCCACATGCTGAGCCCGTGTGATCAGAGTACGGATCAGCTCCCGGAATGTATCGAAGATCTCCGCCACCTTGTGCCGCACCGGAGCATGGTCCACCGAAAGCTCCAGGGCAAGATTTCCGATGAAGCAGCCTCGAATCTGGCAACTTCCCGATTCGGCGCAACGTGTTTGGCTGGCCATTCCCCCCAACAGAGTCCATAGACCGTGCAGGGGAGAGGGATCGGCAAGGATATCGTCCAGTCCCACTTCGGTGCGCATTTTCTCCATATACCAGGAGAGAGTGGCGACTGCCAGCGCCTCCTTACCCTTGAAGTGGTGGTAGAAGTTGCCTTTGGCCACGCCAGCAGCACGGATGATCCGCTCCAGACCAGTGGCGTGATAGCCATGCAGCGAGAACAGCTCAAAGGCCGCTTGCACGATCCGCTCCCGGGTCGCCCGCGCTTTGGGCGAAAGCCCGGCCAAAGCCTCCTGCTCCTGCTCAAACACCATGGCAACTCCCATGCGCCAATCGTAACTGACCGGTCAGTCTGTTTTAAGTAACCCGATTCAACCCAGCTTGTCAAGATCAAATTTCTGGAACATCCCTCTTGAATTCCCGAGACACCCTGCCAGGTTTGCATGCCATCACGCCGTCTGGAGGCCGAACAGCTCCTCAGGATGGTCTCCACGATGGCCGGAGCCAGGATGTCGAGTTTCAACAACTTGGCGAGGTGGGATTTTTGGTGGTGTCTCCCGGTGGCCTGGTATGATTCAACTATTTTATTCTACACATTTTAATCTAACATCATTTCACAAAACGCGCACTGGCATAAGTTAAATAAAATCAATTTGTTTCTGATTTTCAGGGTTTATCCAAGGTAGTCGGTCAGATCACTGGGGGACACCACCGAGGCTCCTGCCTCGATCTGTTTTGAAAATTGGTAAAACTTGATTGGCCCGTGTTCGGGGGGAAGTTGTTTGCCTCTGGCGGATGATTGTCGTAGATTCATTTGATCGGGAAAATTGAACTGGCCAAAGAGTTTTGGTCCGGGAGGGCAGGACTGTTTTGCCGGGGGCAGGATCGTGGTGTATTTTTTTCGGAATGCATGGCCCTGTTGGCAGTAATTGGGCCTGGTGCGAGAGATGCCTGGACGGGGAAGCCGAAATATACCGAAGAAGTTTTGCACCGATAGATGTCTCTGTTTCGGAATAAAAAAAAGGTTCCTGATGATCATATGGAGGATGCAAAATGTCTGAAATCGTGACTGTGGACGATGTCTGGAAAGCATTTTTGGAAGGTGAAACTGTTCATTTGGCCAACAAACCTGATTTCAGACCAAAAATCTGGTAGGCAAGCCATGAGTCAAAGCACCCGTCTTGACAGGGAACAACGCCATGAAATTCATCGATCCGCGCATCGACTATGCGTTCAAGAAAATTTTTGGCAGTGAAGACGCCAAGGATGTCCTGATCAGTTTTCTGGAGAGCCTGCTGGGTCTGGATGGGGACCGGCGTATTGTGGAGTTGGCCATTCTGGACCCGTTTCTGGCCCCGAAGATCAAGGGACTCAAATCTTCGATCCTGGATGTCAAATGCCGGGACCAGCGTG
>JADGCO010000042.1 GCA_015228935.1 Magnetococcales bacterium
GTCTGACTCTTGGCGCGTTGTTCAGCGCCAAGAGTCAGACGTATTGCAGGTTTTCCGAAAAAAAGCACTCATCGTGGCCGAATGAATGATCATGGCCGGGGTGGTGTGGCATGGGCCTGCATGAGTTCCCGGACCCGGCGGGCGACGCCCTCTGCATCCAGGGAAAGTTCGGCCCGCATCTCTTTGCGGCTGCCCTGGGCAACGAAGGCATCCGGCATGCCCCAGGTGCGCACGCGCAGGCCGGCATCGAATAATCCCTCTTGGGCCAAAAATTCCAGGACAGCGGCACCGAAACCACCGCAGACAGAATTTTCTTCCAGCACCACCAGGGTGCCATGGCTGGCAGCTTCCCGCAACAGGGCCGTATCGAGCGGTTTGATGAAACGGGCATCATAGACGGCTGGCTGGATGCCATCCCGTTTCAGAATGTCCGTGGCACCCAGGGCGGCATGGACCATGGAGCCGACAGCCACCAGGGCGATTCCCTTGCCATCGCGCAAGCGTCGTCCGATGCCCGGTGGCAGGGAGATCGGGACCACCGGATCCAGGCCCATGGCGGCTCCCCGGGGATAGCGCAGGGCTACCGGGCGTTTGAGTGACAGGGCTGTGGCCAGCATGTGGCGCAATTCGTTTTCGTCGGCGGGTGCCATCAAGACCAGGTTGGGGATGGCACGCAGGTAGGAGAGATCGAAGGCCCCGGCATGGGTGGCACCATCTTCGCCCACAATGCCGCCTCGATCCACGGCCAATACCATGGGCAAACCTTGCAGGGCCACGTCATGCACAACCTGATCGTAGGCGCGTTGCAGAAAAGTCGAGTAAATGGCCACAACAGGCAAAAATCCCTCGCAAGCCAAACCGGCGGCAAAGGTCACGGCGTGTTGTTCGGCAATTCCGACATCGAAAAACCGTTCGGGAAAACGCTCCTGGAACAGGTTCAGGCCGGTCCCTTCCGGCATGGCGGCGGTGACGGCCACAATGCGCGGATCGTTGGCGGCCAGGTTGACCAGGGTTTCGCCAAAGACCTGGGTGAAGGAGGGAATGACACCATTGCCTTGCAACCTGCCGGTAGTACGATCAAAGGGTTGCACGCCATGATAGGTGCAGGGGCTGGCCTCGGCGGGGGGAAAACCCTTGCCTTTGCGGGTGACCACATGCAGCAGAATGGGACCGGAAAGGCGTTGAATGTTGCGCAGGGTGGGGAGCAATTGGGAAAAATCATGGCCATCGATGGGACCAAAATAGGTAAAGCCCAGCTCTTCAAAAAGGGTTCCGGGGGTGATCATGCCCTTCATATGCTCTTCGGCGCGCCGGGCGGCTCCCAGGAGTGGTTCCGAAATTTTTTTCAGGACCCGTCCGGTGCCATCCTTGATGGTCGTATAGACCCGGCCACTCAAAATGCGGCTCAGATAGGCCGACATGGCTCCCACATTGGGGGAGATGGACATTTCATTGTCATTGAGGACCACCACGAGACCCAGTCCCCGATGCTGACCGGCATCGTTCAAGGCTTCAAAGCTCATGCCGGCGGTCATGGCTCCATCGCCGATGACGGCGATGCATTTGCGTTTTTCCCCTTTTTGGCGGGCCGCAATCGCCATGCCCATGGCTGCCGAGATCGATGTCGAGGAGTGGCCGGCTCCGAACGGATCGTAGATGCTTTCCGACCGTTTGGTGAAGCCTGACAGGCCCTGTTTTTGACGCAGGGTATGCATGCGCTCGCGTCGTCCGGTCAGGATTTTATGGGGGTAGGATTGGTGTCCCACGTCCCAGATCAGGCGATCTTCCGGGGTGTTGAAGACGTAGTGCAGGGCGATGGTCAACTCCACCACGCCGAGACTTGCCCCCAGGTGACCTCCGGTACGGGCCACGGTGTCGATGGTGAACTCCCGCACCTCGCTGGCCAATAATGGAAGATCCGCTTCCGGCAGGGAACGCAGGCGGGTGGGAGTATCGATTTTTTGCAGCAGTGATGTCATATCCGGCGTTGGATCAATGGGTTCTGGAGATGGTAAAACGTGCCAGTTCCCGCAGAGGATCCGCCGCTGTTGGGAAGGACTCCAGGCTTTTCAGGGCCTCTTCCACCAAAAGTTGCGCTTCCGTGCGGGCCTGACCCAGTCCGATGAGAAACGGATAGGTGGCCTTGGATTTATTGCGATCCGATCCGGTATTTTTGCCCATGAGCTGACTGTCACCGACTTCATCCAGGATGTCATCGGTGATTTGAAAGGCCAAACCAATGGCCTCTCCATAACGTTTCAAATGTTTGATTTGTTCGGGAGTGCCTCCGGCGAGGCGGGCACCACCCACGCAGGCCATGCGAATCAACGCTCCCGTCTTGTGGATATGAATGTTCTGTAATTCGACATGATCCACCAGCCGGTTTTCCGCTTCCAGGTCGAGCATTTGGCCGCCCACCATGCCGGCCATGCCGGCGGCCCGGGCCAGGTGATCGATCACTTCGAGGAGGGCTTCGGTGGTCACGCCCGGTGCGACATGGCGGGCGAGGAGTTCGAAGGCCAGGGTCAACAGGGCGTCGCCGGCCAGAATGGCGGTGGCTTCGTCAAATTTTTTATGGCAGGTCGGCAAGCCACGGCGCAGATCGTCGTTGTCCATGGCGGGCAGGTCGTCATGGATCAGGGAGTAGGTATGGATGCACTCCATGGCGCAGGCGAAGGGCATGACCTGGGTGACCTGACCATTCACGGCCTCTGCCGATGCCATGGCCAGGATGGGACGCAAACGTTTGCCGCCTGCCATCAGACTGTAGCGCATGGCCGCATTCAGGCGTTGTGGAGGGCGATCTGTTGCTGGCAGATAATGCTCCAGGGCCGCATCCACGGTTGCTTTCATCCGGGAGAGGTAGGAAGGAAGGTCCACGGTTTCAAACGTCTCTCTGGGCAACGGTTTGCAGGGGAGCCGTCAGGGTTTCTATTCTTTTCTCTGCCGCATCCAGACGTTCCTGGCAGGCTTGGGCGAGTTTGATTCCTTCCTCGAAGGCGGCCACTCCGTCATCCAGGGAGATATCACCCTGCTCCAGACGTTGCACAAGGGCTTCCAGCCGACCGAGGGAATCCTCAAAATTCATGGATTGCATGTTCGCTTCCCGGATGAGTGGCCCAAAGAGCAGTCACAGTTCACAAGGGCGACATCATCGCATTCCCGAACCATCAAAAGCAACCCGGGATTGTGCTGTGCCCTGCCATCTTTATATATAAATTATTGATATAAATGATTTTTTATTAAATTTTCTTCTGCCTAGACAATCTTATGCAGTCCCAGGATTTTGCGGATTCATGACCATCAGGCATGGCGACAAATGTCTTCGACACGCTGGAACAGCGCCGTTATCTGATTTAAAATAGGAGTGCGAGCCAGGGGCGTATGATCAACTGTAAAGGATTCATAGCGAAATTGAACGGCAAAAGCGGTCAAGTCGATCAGTTCCCACTCGCGAGTCAAATTTTCTCCTGTACGGGCCAACAAAACGAGCAGCAGACGCAAATTGTGAGTTTTGGGAACTTCCTGATCACAAAATGCCAACCAGGCCTTGAGAGATTTTTCAATGGCCTGCTGGGCAAGAAAGCCGAATATTTCATCTGGAAAACGCTCGGTATCCAGCATGTTACTGATGGCAAGCAGGTCGCGACGGGCAGCGGCCAACATGCCACGAGTGGTTTCAAGATCGGGCATGAAGCGTGATTCCCTCTCGCAATGCGCGGGCGACCACATGATTGGGCGAAGTTTGCAGGCGTTTAACTTCTTCCGTGGAATAGACCAAAATATCAGTGGCCAGGGGAATGGTGCCCATGGCACGTTCCAGGCGGGCGATTTCATGAAAGCGGCTACGGGATGGACCAAATGGTTCCCCTTCGATGACCAGCAAATCTACATCGGAATCAGCCCGTTCATCACCTCGGGCAAGCGAACCAAAAAGAACGATCCGCTCCGGTTGGACCGCTGCCACAATGGCACGAACCATGGCATCCAACATGCTTTGCGTGGCGGGTTTCATGAAATGTTTTCCGTTCGGTTATGGTTTTGCTGTCGTGGGATGGTGACCCTTATTGTCAGCCAGACTTGGATATTCTTGATATTTCCCTGTCGGTTGTGGCTTTGCTGCGTGGGAAAGTCAAGGTGTCGGTTGGGTTACGATTCCTGGCAGCAGGGTTGGATCGACCCGTTCGCCACGCACCAGAATCCCCCAATGCAGGTGGGGACCGGTGGCGCGTCCCGTCATGCCGACTGTTCCCAGGACGGTCCCTTCCGGCAACCAATCTCCCTCGGCCACACGCAGATCATGCAGGTGGGCATAGAGGGAGACGACCCCATGGCCATGATCGAGCAACAGCGTATTGCCGGTAAAAAAATAGTCTCGTCCCAGCAAGGCCACTGTTCCCGGTGCGGTTGCCACAACAGGGGTATTTTCGGGGGCAGCGATATCGACGCCATTGTGAGGGCTGCGCATCTGCCCGTTCAACAGACGGCGACTGCCGAACACCCCGGAAAAGCGTCCCGTCACCGGCATGCGAAATCCACCTGTAAACCCGACCCGTTCGGTACGTCGCTGATAAGTGGCCTTGATGGCCGCAGACTCTTTTGTGGCGCGGGCGGCATCGGCGGGATCGAGATCCACCTTTTTTTCCGGCAAGGTCAACTTTTCGACCTTGTAGGACCGTTTGGTCAGGGACAGATTTTTTTTCAGGGTGACGGCCTGACCGGTGGGGGGTTGCATCTTGACCTCCAGGAGAAGGGTGCCAGGCTTGGCTTCCATGTCCACGGCAAGCAGGGCCATGCCCTCCGGCGTCAACGGAAATGGCTTGCCGGCCAGGCTCCCGGTGAAATGACTCCCCGGGGGAAACCCCGGTACCGACAGTAAGACCGCCATACCTGGTTGCAAAGGTGACGAGAGAAGTAGGGATTCCTGGCTGCTGGCAGATTGTGGCCTGAGCAGGAGGGTTCCCAGCAGGCAGACGACCTGGAATAATTTTGTACGCATGACATCTCCTGAAACGGACATTTATCCAAACCTGTCCTGAGCTTTCGTTCGCATCTGAACCGGAACATTCATGGGGTGTGCATGGGGGATTCCAGGCATGGGAGTCAGGGGGAAATCCATTGGACATTTCCAGCCATGATTGGATAAAGTACCTGGAACGTATCACCTTGATTCCATATTTGCCAGGACATGTCCCATGACCGGTCTTGCCTTTGACACCCTGAAATACACGAAACGTCTCAAGGACGCGGGTGTTGCCGCACCCCAGGCGGAAACACAGGCGGAGTTTCTGGCCGAGGTCATGACCGAAAACCTGGCGTCCAAGGAAGATTTGGCCAGGTTGGAGACCAGGATAGATACCCGTTTCAAGGAACAGGACACCAAAATGGAGACCCGTTTCAAGGAACTGGAGACCAGGATGGAGACCCGTTTCAAGGAACAGGACACCAAAATGGAGACCCGTTTCAAGGAACTGGAGGCCAAAATGGAGACCCGTTTCAAGGAACAGGGAATTGAATTCAAGCGAGACAACAGAGAACTGGAACTGCGTATGGTCATCAAGCTGGGTGCCATGACTCTGGCCGGTTTCGGTCTCATGGTGACCGCCAACCGCTTGTGGCCCGTGTCGGTACAGTATGTTCAAGTCCCGCATGTCGCTCAGGAGATGCACACACCCTCACAACCTGTCCAACGCATGCCGGATGTGCCACCACCACGACTGCCATCCTCACCCCCTGTCCAACATACCCCGCCGGACATCTTTCCCCCGTTACAGAAGCCGTAGACGTGTGCCAGGTGTATTTTTCATCGGTCATTCTTTCAGTCTGTTTACCCGGGCCAACACGCCCCCCTCTGCCAGGGTGACATCCAGCATATCTCCCGGTTGCAGGCCTTTTGCCTGTCGCAGGGTGCGTCCCTGGCCGTCCCGCACGATGGCAAATCCTCTGTCCAGGGTGGCCTGGGGTGACAAGGCCATGAGACGCAAGCGTTGGGTTTGCAGACGTTCGTGTTTGTGTTTGATGTCGGTCCGGGCAATCTGGAGCAGTCGCAACAAGAGAGTGGCCACTTTCTGGTGCCAATAGGGGAGATAGTGTCCTTCTTTCCAGGCCAGCAATCTTGTTTGGAGATGGATCAGTCGTTCCTGCTGTCCAGAGAGGGTGTCGCGCAAGATGCGATGCAGCCGTTCGCTCAGATCGTCACACCGTTGTCGGGATTGTTCCAGATGACGCCGCGGATCTCGTACCCGTGTCCGGCACAGTTTGACCCGTTCGCGCAGATGGGTCACATGGTTTCGGGCAGCGTGGAGCAGACGGTCACGCAGGGTCCGCAATTGTTGAACAAGGATGGTTTTTTCCGGCAACAGACGTTCAGCCGCCGCCGAAGGGGTCGGGCAGCGCAAATCGGCCACCAGATCCGCCAGGGTGACATCCACTTCATGTCCCACGGCGCTGACCACGGGAATTTTGGAACGGGCGATGGCTCGCACCACGGTTTCGGTGTTGAAGGCTGCCAGATCCTCTGCGGACCCACCCCCCCGTCCACAAACAATCACCTGGGCACGCCCGTCGGCATTGAGGAGATCCAGGGCAGCGGCAATTTCCGCTGGTGCAGTCGTTCCCTGCACCTGGGCATGGGCCAGCAGGAGATGATAGCCCGGAAAACGTTGGTCCAAAACCTGGATGATGTCATGGATGACGGCTCCGGTAGCCGAAGTGACGACGCCAATGATCTCCGGCAAAAACGGCAAGGGTCGTTTGCGGGTTTCGGCAAACAATCCCTCTGCTGTTAGTTTGGCGTGGAGTTGCAGCAACCGTTCCCGTTCGCCGCCGGTTCCCTGGGGAACCACACCTTCCACGACCAACTGGTATTCTCCTCGCGGGGCATACACGGCGACCCGGCCAGTGACCAGGATGGCCTCCCCATCGCGGGGCAACGCCGGCAAACGGCGGACCGTGGTGCGCCACACCACACAGCGAATCTGGGATTCGGCATCAACGAGGGTGAAATAGACGTGGCCTGAGGGTGGTTTGCGCAAACCCGACACCTCGCCGCGCACCCGCACATACGGAAATGCATCCTCCAGCAGATTGCGAATCCGTTCATTGAGTTCGGATACGGAAAGGGCATTGTCGGGACGTCCTGGAATATCCAGGCGTGCTGGTTGGGGGAAGTCGGGGGGTGGTGACATGCGACCGCTTTCTGGTCCGATTGAGTGCAAAATACCTGGTGGTGTCAATTGCTGACCTGGCAGTGATGGCTCCCACCTGTTGTTTCAGCGTTTGGCAACCCGCTGCATCCAGGCAGCCATTTGCCCCGCCACCTGGCTGCCGTGATATTGCTGCCGAACGTCGGCATCTCCCCAGGGCAATGTCGGGGGGTTGTCGCGCACCCGGGCAATGGCCTGGGCCAGGGACGCGGCGGCCAGACCGGGGTTGTCGGGTGGAGCGACCCACCCGCCCAGGCGTTCGATGAGTGTTGCCGCCGCGCCTGGGGGCGTCAACCCCAGGATAGGCCGTCCGGCACCAATATAATCCACCAGCTTGCTGGGCAGAAAAACGCTGGTTTGGGCCGGGGCATCCAAAACCAGCAACAGATCCGCCGAGGCCATGAGTTCCAGGGATCTTTGATAGGACACCGGACGGTGGATCGAAAGCGTGTGCAACAGCAGGGATTGCAGACCGGTACGCGCCAGGACCGTTGGCGAAAAATCGCCATGCAATTCAATCCGAACATCGTCAAGGATCCGAGGTTGCCGTTCTGCCAGCCTGGCCAGGGCCAGAAACAGGGCCTGGGGGGTGCGATTGCCATAAAAATTGCCCAGATAACGCAAAACAACAGGGTGGCCGGGTGACCTGATCTCCGTTGTTGCCGGAAAAGCGGTTGGATCGAAACCGTGGGCCACGACCCCCACCTTTTGCCGCCAGGCAGCCGGATATTTGGCCATGACCAGATCCACGGTTTCGGCAGAGGTGAAGATGGCCCCGTCAACCTGTTCCAGAACAGCATGTTCCATCCGGCGTTTCAGCCAGATGTCCATGCCATGTGCCGTATCCAGCGGATTGTCCACCCATGGATCGCTGAAGTGGGCCAGCCAGGGAATGTTGACCTGTTTCCTGATTTCCAGACCCGCCAGATGGGTGGACATGGGTTGACCAAAAGTGACCAGAAGATCCGTATCCTGGAGCCATCCCTTGGCCAGAATGGTCCGGGCCGCCCGGAATGACCAGCTCCGGTTGGCATCCGGAATTCCCCAATATTCCGGCAACACGAGATCCCGATAACGATGCATCACCTGACGCCAGCCGGATTCTGTCAGACGCTGAATGGCCTGGGGTTTTCCCTCTTTTTCCTGGACGATGGTTGGATCGATGGGTTCATGGGCACGACCGGAGGCACACACCACATGGACTGGAATATCGAGGAACTTGACCAGTCGGGAAATTTGGATGGAGCGCGGATAGCGGAGTGGGGGATAGCAATAAGTCAGAAACAAGGCCTTCATGACCACACCCGCAGCCACTCTTCAAAGACGATGAGAATCCAGATGCGATGGGCGGCTTCGATATCACCTTGGCGGGCTGCTGCCAACACCGGCACCAGCGGTGCCGGATCGAACCAGGCATGCAGACGGGAGCCGCGATCCAGCAATTTTTCCCTGGCCCAGGCTCCCAGATGCGCTTCCTGCAACCAATGGTAGGCAGGTATGGGAAATCCCTGCTTGGGTCGTGCAATGATGGCCGGCGGCAGCAAACCGGCGGCAAACTGGCGCAAAATGCGTTTGGATTGAAAACCTGTCCTGACTGTGCCCACTTTCCAACTCAAAGGCAGATGCGCGGCCCACTCCACCAGGGCATGGTCGAGAAAAGGGGTGCGCAGTTCCAGGGAGGCGGCCATGCTCATGCGATCCGCTTTCATCAATAAATCATCCACCAGCCAGGATCGGCAATGCACCTCCTGGATGCGATCCAGGGCATGCAAACCCGGCGCGGCATGATACCAGGAACGAATCAGATCCTCACTGGAGAGTGATGGAGGTGCCTGGTGCCAGAGGCGGATTTTATCCGCTTCCGACCAGTGTCGTGTGATATGCAGGGGCAGGGCGGCAGGCAGGCTTGCCAGGTCGTTCCGGGCCAGGGCCGTCAAATGGTGTTGCCAGCGTGGCAACCAACGCGACAATCTTCTCAACAAACGCGACGGCAGAAAAGGGGTCAATTTTTGCAGATAATGCAGTTTGGCGATGAACCGTTCCATGTCATAGCCGGCCAGAACTTCATCGCTTCCCTCACCGGAGAGGACCACCTTGACCTGTTGCCGGGCCTGAAGGGAGAGGTGATACAGGGGAATGGCCGTCAAATCGGCCAGGGGTTCATCGGTGGCCTGGACCAGGTGTGGCAGAGAGTCCAGAAAGGTTTTCTGGTCGATGCACACTTCGTGGTGCTGCGCTCCCAGGTGATCGGCCACCTGTCGTGCCCAGGTCAACTCATTGGTCTGGTTGGTGGCGTCGGCAAACCCGACACAAAAGGTGTGAAATTTTTGATGTCCCAACGCCACAGCGGCAGCACTGATGGCGCTGGAATCCAACCCGCCACTCAAAAACACCCCAACCGGCACATCTGCGGCAAGCAGGCGTTTTTCCACTGCCGCCAGAAACAGTTCCCGAAACTCCTGGCGGGGATCCCGGGCGGGATTGTCAGGTTCGGACTGAAAATGGACCGACCAATAGGTGCAGGTGGTCAAACCACCGCCATCCAGACGATATTCGAGCCGTTCACCCGGGGCCAGACGTTGCATGCCCTGCCAGATGCAAGCGGGAGCCGGCACGTAGCGCAAGGTGAGATAGTGGTGGATCGCCTCCCGGGAGAGGGGCGGTCGCACCGGCAGTGCGGCAATGATTGCTTTGATTTCACTGGCAAAATAAAACAGTCCCTGAAAGATTCCATAATAGAGCGGCTTGACCCCGAGCCGATCCCGGATCAGGTGGACCACTCCGGTACGGGGATCATACAGGCAGATGGCAAACATGCCTTCCAGGCGCTGGATGGCGGCAATACCGTAACAGTGGTAGAGGTTGAGCAACACTTCGGTATCGGAGTGGGTGACAAAGTGGTAACCGCGTGCCTCCAGTTCATGGCGCAGGGCACGATAGTTATAGATCTCTCCATTGAAGACAATGCCGACGCCATCCGGGGTCCACATGGGTTGCTGGCCGGTGGCGAGGTCGATGATGCTCAACCGGCGCATGGCAAAGGCGAAGCGATCCGTGGACCAGATGCCTTCGCCGTCCGGTCCCCGATGGTGGAGGGTTGCGTTCATCCGGCGCACAAGGGTGGCACCTTCCTGGGCCGGGAAGTTCCCGGCAACGCCTACGATGCCACACATGGCCCGACGTGTTTATGGCCCTGCGCCCACAGACTCCAGCCAAAGCGCCGTGCCCATACCTTTTTGGCCCAGGTTGGCAGGATCAGCCCCAGACCAGGCAACAAAAACCGCAACAGGGAGTCCAGATCGGTACCCAGCACGCGCACGGTACAATCCGGGCTGTACGGGGCCAACAAACCGGCAAACTCCTGCCGGGTCACTGGCCAGGTGTGGGGATTGCCCTCCTGGCGACCACCGTCACCGTAACGGCTCGCCAACTGCAAGGGGGTGAGAAAACGGTTTTCCAGGTGCAGAAACCCCTCCAGGTATTCCGTCATGTACTTCTGGAGAATGGCATGCCGATGATAGAGCATGATGCCGTATTCGCCACCAGGCCGCAGAACCCGCAGCATTTCTGCCACGGAGCGTTCGATGGTGGGCGAGTGGTGCAGAACCCCCCAACTGTAGACATAATCGAAATGATTGTCCGGAAAGGGCAGGGCACGGGCATCGGCTTCCCGAATATCGCCCGTCAGGCCCAGGAGTTCAAAACGTCGCCGGGTCTGGGTCACTGCTGTGGTGTTGAGATCCACGGCAGTAACGGTTGAGCCGTTTTGTGCCCAATGCATGGCCATGGTTCCCAGACCGCACCCCACCTCCAACACCTGGCTGCCGGATCCATACCGGTCGAAGGGGAACAGACGTGAGAACGGACGTTGGCCATGCAGGGGGTGGTTCCAGGCATGAAAGACGGCATCCAGTTTGTTGAAAAAGTCCAAGGTGCCCAGGGTGTGTTCGGCACCGTCATAGCGGGACTGACCGTGGACCTCGCCATAGGTCATGGGGTGGCGTGCCCACCAACTCCGCACGGTATCGTTCATCGCCGTCCCCGCAAAAAATCATGGCCCAGCAGGAGGGGCGTGACGAGCAGGAAAAGCGGCAGCAGGCAGAGTTCCAGGAGCATGAAACGCTCCAGGCCGCGTCGCCAGCGCAGGGCACGGCGGGTGGCCCGATCCAGGCAAAACCGGCGACCCCGCCCATTGAGAACCCACACTGGACAATCCGGTCGTCGTTGCCGAAGCACCTGTCGTTCCAGGGCGGTGAAACCCTGGCCTATGGCGTCCGGATAGAGGAGGACCAACTGCGAGCAGGTCTGCAAATGGCTGTTCCAATCGGGGTGTTGCTGCACATCGATAAAATCCCCATCGGGGAAGTGTTGCCGAAACAGGGTTTGCATATAGGTCGTATCCCGGGGGTTGGCCTTGAACCAGACGGCCCAGCGCCAAAGACCCAGGCCCATGCGTTTGGGTGGTGGATCCCAGGAACGGTAAAGGGCCGTGACCGGTTTGGGCAGGTCAGGCAATCCAGGATGTGTCGTTGGTTCGTTCAAGTTACGGGATCCAAACGTGGTCATCGGTTCGTTTTTGTCGGGCGGATCCGGGCGCTGTCAACCATTTGATCCAGTCGGGTCGATCCGGGCACGATCCTTGGTTCGTTCCAGTCTGGTGGATCCAGATGTGGTTCCTGGTTCGTTCCTGTGATGCGGTCCAGGAAATGTTGAAAAGTGATGGGAGTTGCCATTTTGGCCAATTGGTCCATCGTGGCAAAAAATATCGGTGCATCATGAATGTGGCATGGATCTCCATAAATATTCAAAAGACCGCCGGTAAAACCCGCATACCGTTCGGCAAGATGATGACCTTCCACACCATAGTCGAGGGGTGTTCGTTGCCGGTTGGGTGCCCGAAAAAATCCCCAGGTGTCAAAGATGCTGGTGGGTGCGGAGGCCATCCCGGAGACGGGAATTTCCCACAAGCCATCGACCCGGATCACGGGTCCTCGTTGCAGAGCGGTCTGTGGCATGGTGGAACTGGAAAAGCGATACCCCAACTCCCGCAAAAGGTCATGGAGAAAACGAATCTGATGCGGTTTTTGGAAGGTTCCAAAATGGGGCGCACGAAACCCTTCCGGGTGTTCACCCATCACCTCCCGCAGGCAGGCATCCCCGCGCCGGACATCTTCCTGGATCTTGGTCAGGGGAAGCTGATCGTAAAAAAAACAACTCCGAAACTCTCCCGCATCCGGATCGAACCATGCGTGCATGTAGTAGCCATGGTTGAGAAACCGTGCCCCGGTTTCCCGGATGCGGCGATAGGTCTTTTCTCCACTCAGCAGCAATTCACCCGGGACAGCGTAATCGGGACAGATGCCCATGTCGAGCAGTCGGGAGTGGACGCTCCACACGACCTCGACATCTTCCGGGGTATCGCAATCGAAGGAGAGGATGAAATAAACCCGATCCAAACCGGCAGCGACCGCCATATCCTGGTAGCGGGCGAAGAGGGAGGCAGGAAACCACCGTCCCCATTGCCCATAGGCAACCTGCACGGGGTTGGACCATGCCCTGTTGATTTTACTGAGGAGTGCCCTGATGGTCTGGTTCTCCATCCACGCCCGTCACATTGGAAGCGTGCCGCTGACGGCCTGGCGCATTTTGAGCAGGGATCTTTTTTCCAATTGGCGAACTCTCTCGCGGGAGATGCCCATCTGTTCGCCGAGCAGTTCCAGCGTGGCGGGTGTGTCGGCCATGATGCGTTTTTCCACAATATATCGTTCGCGGTCATCAAGCATGGCCAGGGCCTGGCTGCTGATGCGGCACCGCCACTTTTCTTCTTCGGATGCCAACAGGGTCAATTCCTGATTGGGGCGGGTATCCACGAGCAGATTTTGTATCTCTTCGCCTCCTTCCACCAGGGGACGATTGAGGCTTTCATCGGGGGAGGAGAGACGGCTGTCCATGTCCAGGACTTCCCGGGAATCGATCCCCAGCGATTGTGCCAGATCCTTGACCTGGAGATCATTGAGACGTTCAATCCGGTTGCGCACCCGGCGCAGATGGTTGATCAATTTGCGTTGCGCAGCGGTGGTGCCGATCTTGACCAGGCTCCAGGTGCGCAAGATAAATTCCTGGATGGCCGCCCGAATCCACCAGATGGCGTAGGTGGCCAGTCGATATCCCTTGTGGGGGTCGAACCGCTTGACCGCCTGCATGAGGCCAATGGACCCTTCCTGGACCAGATCCATCAGGCGCAAACCATAATAGCCATGATATTCCCTGGCAATACGCACCACATAGCGCAGATAGGACGAAACCAGTTTATGGGCCGCTTCCAGATCGGCCTGCTCCCGATAACGGACGGCCAGGAGAAACTCCTCTTCCTGGGTCAGCATGGGAAAACGATTGATTTCCGTCAGATAACTTTCCAGTTCTCCCAACTGGTCAACCGGTACCACAGCGCGGGTCATGAACGATGGTTTCCTTTGCGGATTGTGATGAGGGTTTGCATCCTGCTCCACTCTCTGGAATATTTGATCGAAACTCATTCGGTTGCAATGGAGAAAAAAGCATGCTCACGGTTCGTTCCAGTCTGTTTTTCATGATGTTCATCCTGGGTATCCTGTTTTTTTCCCTGTTGATTGTCCTGCTTTGGCCGGTGACGACCCTGGCCTTTCGCCAACAGTTGACTCGATATTGGGCGCGTTACAACAGCCGCATCCTGGCCTTGACCTGTGGCTTGCGCCATCGGTTGCATGGCGTGGAGAATCTTCCTTCCCCCCCTTACGTCATCATGTCCAAGCATCAATCCGCGTGGGAGACAGTTGTCTTTCATGATTTTTTTCCAAACTTTGTCTGGGTACTGAAGCACAATCTCAAATACATCCCCTTTTTTGGCTGGGCTTTGCAGGCCTCGGGACAGATATTCATTGATCGTGCGCATGGCATCGAGGCCATGAAAAAACTCCATCGCCAGGGTCAGGACAATTTTCAACGGGGGACATCCTTGTTGGTCTTTCCAGAAGGGACGCGCATGGCTCCAGGACAGGTGGGTGAATACAAGGCCGGTGGGGTGGGCATTGCCATGGCGGCCGGGGTTCCCATTGTGCCGGTTGCCCACAATGCCGGGGAGTATTGGGGACGCCGCGCCTTTTTGAAACGACCGGGGGAAATTCAGGTCCGGATTGGCCCTCCCATTCCGACTGCCGCTCTTTCCCGTCGTGACCGCCAGGAGGTATTGGAAAAAGTGCAAGGCAGCATCGAGGGCATGATGGCGGAAATCTCCCGTTCCTCGTGATTGATTTTTCTGGTCTGATTGGCCATGTCTGCCATTTTTTTTGCGGAAGCATTTGTCGTTGGGCCTTGATCATCGATTGGGCCAATCCGGTTGATTATCCGGGAGCCAGTCAAAATTTTCCGCGTCTTTCCAATGTATTGTGAGGCAGGAGAACCGGGCGTTTCGCCCCGAGGTCCAAAAGATGATCATGGCCTGTCGTTGCAGGATTGATTTTTCTGGCCTGATCAGCCATTTTTTGCGCGGGCATCTGCTGCCGGGGCATGCAGGGTGGGCAATTGATCCACATGCTCGATGGCCTGCGCACCCAGTTGAGTCGTGAGAAGATTCACCAGGTGAGCGAGGTCAATCGGACCATAGAGATAAAGTTCCTGGACCCCTCCGGCGGCCACCCGGATGCGAATCCGCCCAGGATCATGGGTCACCTTGATCCGATAGGTACCCCCTTTGCCTCCCTTGGGATCAATGGGACCCGGATAGGGTACCAGCCCGGCGCGGCGCAGAATACGGGCTACCCGGGCTGCCGTGGGAATCAGGGTCGTATGAGGGGTTTTGTTTTTCGCCATGGTTCGGGTTAAAGTAACCGGGCTTTCATCAGAGATCAAACCAACCAACAGGTAACCCCACCGGAACGGCCATCATGTTTTTTCTTATCCTTGGCAGTGTTGTTGTGGGATTCCTGGGTGGATACTTTTCCGGCCTTTTGGGTATTGGCGGCGGGATGGTCATGGTACCTGCCTTGCTGTTTCTTTTCTACCTGGATGGTTTGGCACCTTTGTTGGCCTGGCAACTGGCTGTCGGCAGTGTGATTGCCGCTTCCGTGGTGATCGATCTGGCCGTTGCCTGGCTTTACCTGCGGCAAAACAGTATTCGCTGGGATCTGGTCCGCACTTTTTTGCCCGGTATCCTGCTGGGATTGTTGGTCGGGACCTCGTTTTCGTCCCTGGTGCCGGGTACCTTTGTGGAAGCGGGTCTGGCGTTTCTCATGATGGCTCTTGGCTTGCGCATGTTGCAGGAACTTCCCCCCACGGATAACGGTGAATCCAGGGAAGTTGCACCCGATCCCGATTCGGAGGCCGGGTTGGCAACCCAAAACGATCTGATGCAAAGGGATGATTGGCGGCTCTCTTCTCTGCTGGGAATAGGTATTGGTTTTCTGGGTGGCATGTCCGGAATTGGTGGGACCATCCTGCTTGTTCCAACCCTGATTTTCATTACCGGCCTGTCTGTTCAGCAGAGCATCGCCACCACGGCTGCAACGGGTTCCCTGCTTTCCCTGGCCGGATCTGTTGGTCTGGTCAATGCCGGTTGGCATCAGGAAATATTGCCTGCGGATTCCCTGGGTCTCATTCTGCCAGGCATCATCGTGGCCATGACGTTGGGGGCGTTGGTGGCCATTCCCTTTGGCAATCAACAAAATCTGGCCATGTCACACCAGCGACTCATGCAGAGCTTCGGGGTGGTCTTGTTGGCGGGCGGCGTGGAAGTCATCTGGAGGTGACCGGGCAACATGCGTTGCCTACTGAAAAAGGCTCTGGAATCCCAATGCAATTGCCCTGATGGAGGCTGGAAAATTGACTGAGAAAATTGAACAATGGCTTGCCATTGGCTTGATGTCGGGAACCTCTGCGGATGGCATTGATGCGGCCCTGGTACAAACCGATGGTACAACACCGCCCCGGCTGTTGGCCTTTGCCAGCCACCCCTATTCGTCAGAAATCCGTCAGCGTGTATTGACTCTGCAACAACCCGGACCCGGAGAGATTGATCTTTTGGGTGAGCTGGATCGGGATCTCGGGATTTTGTTTGCCCAGGCCGCCTTGGTCGTTTGTGGCACGGCCCATGTCGCACCGGAACAGGTCACTGTCATCGGCAGCCATGGCCAGACCGTGCGGCACCGTCCGCCCCATTTTTCCTTGCAGATCGGCGATCCATTCCGCATCAGTGCCCTGACCGGCATCACCACAGTGGCTGATTTTCGTCCGGCGGACCTGGCCCGGGGTGGTGAAGGGGCACCTTTGGTCCCGCTGTTTCATCAATGCCTGTTCAACCGGATCGGGCAGCGTGTGGCGGTCGTCAATCTGGGCGGCATTGCCAACGTGACGGCCCTGCCTGCCTTGCCTGGGCAGACGCTCATTTCCGGAGATACCGGACCTGCCAATACCCTGCTGGATCTTCTCGCTGCCCGCATATCAAACGGGGCGCAACAGTGCGACCGGGATGGCCGTTACGCTGCCCGCGGTCGATTCGATCCCCAGGCACTGGCCTGGCTCATGGAGCATCCCTATCTGCACCGACCCTTTCCCAAATCCACCGGTCGCGAAGAGTTCGGGCCGCAACTCCTGGATCAGTTCCAGCAAAAATTTCCGCTTCTTTCCGTCGAGGATTGCTTTGCCACCCTGACCCGGTTTACGGCGGCAACCGTGGCCATGGCTGCCCGGAAACTGTTGGATCCTTTTCCTCAGGCCGTGGTGTTGTGTGGGGGGGGTGCCCACAACCCGGAACTGGTCCGTCACCTTGCCGACTTTCTGCCGGAGGCGAGCATGCAGACGAGCCACTCCCTCGGTGTGGATCCAGATGCCATGGAGGCCCAGGCTTTTGCCTGGTTTGCCGTGCGCACCCTGCGGGGCCTGCCCTCATCCCTTCCAGAGGCCACCCATGCGACGGAGGCCGCCATATTGGGATCGATTCATCCGGGAAAGAAGAACGTCACCACCCTCCCTTTCCTTGCGCATCCTTGACGGAGCTATTGCACCTTTTTCAGGGATTGCTCGATTTTTTCGGACATGGAAGAGATTTCGCTGATGACCCGATCAATATCACCCGCCAACTCTCTGGCCACCCGGGCGGTGCTTTTGACCTCACCGGCCACCACGGCAAATCCCTTGCCGAACTCTCCGGCCCGGGATGCCTGAATGCCGGCATTGATGGCCAACACTTCCAGTTCGTTGGAAATTTTTTCGATACCGTGCAAGGTCTTGGAGACATCGCGCGTATTCCGGTCAATTTCCCGCCGCACGCCGGAAAGATCCCGGAAAACCTGCTGGTTGGTGGTGCCCCGCTGGTCCTCCAGGACTTCAAAGAACAGCAGCGTGGCACTGCCGCTGATGATTTCGCCCTGTTGCCTGTTGTCGGTGACCAGGGCCAGGGTTTCTGCGTCACCGGTGGCCTCGATGATGAAATCCACCGGAATGTTTTTCACGGCGGATTCAATGTTGGTCAACGTCTTGATGCCCAACGCCTTGGCTCTGGTCATCCCTGGCGAGCCGGTATTGGTATCCACGACGTAGAGGAGTTCGACGCGCTGGCTTCCTGAGAACAGTTGCAGCAACCGGGCCGCATTGTCACTGCCGCCAACAAGGCCGATGGTCTTTTTTTGTTCGTTGCCTTCCATCCTTGAGACCCCCAAGTTACAGGTAGCTCCAGATTCTGGTCACAGGAGAACATTCCAGAGAAGCGCATGACCAGGAAAATATTCCAGAGAAGAGCATGACATCGAATTTGGATTATGATCACATTGCACGGTTCATGATAACCTTTCCTGAAGGGAAGTCTCAACGTGCTGAAAGATTCTCAGCAATATTTATACCATCAAAACCAGTCATCAGAGGAGACACGGCGCGTCTCTTCTGGTGCCGGACGCTGTCGGGAGGACGCTGTGTTCGACCTTGCACCTTTTGAAAATTTGCCATCCCTTTCCCGGGAGGATGCCGCCTGGCTGGTGGGCATGACCCCCGAGGCTTTTGACCGTTTCATGGAGAGCAGCGGCAATCTGGAGCGCAACAAGCCCATTGCCATTCTGGATTTGTTGCGTGCCGGCTTTACCCTGTTGGGACGCAAAGAGGCTCAGGCCGCCATGATGGGCCTGCAATTGAGCCGGGCACTGGAGCGGGAAAAGAGTCTGGCCACCACCCTGCAATCCCGGGTATTCGACGAACCCCTGAACCTGCCCGTCCCTGATACTTGTTTGACGGAACTGGAACCGGAAAAAAAGAAAAAAAAGAAGAAAAAAGACCGTTGACCAGGAATACCGCCCTGCAATCTGTCTGAGAGGCTGTCTAATAACTTGTTAATTTCAAAAAACGAATGAAAAACTGGGATAGAGGTCCAGGAGGAAGCGGCTCTGCCCTTCCTCCTGGCGGGGTTTGGGGCTTAAGCCCCAATAAAATCTTTCTTTCCAATCTTTTTTGTCCAAGGGTTAATGGACAGCCTCTGACAGAATCCAACCAGGAAAAAAAGCAAAAAGCGAAAAAGATCGTCGAACAGGAGGCATACCCGTGTCAGAACACAATCGGTCAAAGACGCCGGCCATGGCGGGTTCATGGCCACATCACAACAAAAACGTTCCGCAACATCCGGCCTCTTTTCAGACCGCAGTCAAAAAAATTCAGCCGGGTTTGACCTCGATTCTGGTGCCTGTCTTCAACAATCTGCAATGTGTCACCCTCCTGTACCGGTCTCTGGCAGCCCAGACTGCCGATCAACCCATCGAGATGATTTTCATCGACAATCACTCCACGGAAGCGGGCATGGATGAGTTTTACGACAACATTCGCCTTGACCCGCGAGTGACCGTCATTCGCAATGTTGGCAATCTGGGTTTCGGCAAGGCCAACAATTGCGGTTTGCAACAAAGCCACGGCGAATTCATTGCCCTGATCAATTCGGACATGTTTTTTTTCCAGCCATGGCTCTCTCCCATCCTGGACCATTTTGCCGGCGATCCACTTTGCGCTGCTGTGCAGGGTCTGATTCTGCTGCCCGACGAGGGAACGCCTTTATCCTCCTGGAAGACCCAAACCTGTGGTGCCCGGTTTGATGCAACCGGACTGCCTCAGTATCATCTGGCCGGTCAGTTGGCCGATGCGCCGGCAGTGCAATCCCTGCAAACCCTGGAGGCTTTCATGGGGACGGGGGTGGTGTTGCGCCGGTCGATTCTGGATGAAGTCGGATTTTTTGACGATTCCTATGACATTGTTTTCATGGAGGATACGGATCTTTCTCTGCGGATCAGTGCCGCAGGCTATCGTATCCATTTCGAACCCCGTGCCCGACTCATCCACCTGCACAGTGCCTCCATGCCCTACCTCTCCCAGGAGGAGTATGACCGTTCCCGTCATTTCAATCTGGCCCTTTTTCGCCGCAAATGGCCCCCACAGAAAATTCAGGAGATCCTCCTGGCCCAGGGATTTCGTTCCCCTGTTCACAATCCTGGTGCCTGATGGCATGGCCAAACGGGCTGCGCGCCTTCAGCCATGTTCCCTTGCCCAATCAGCGATCTCTGCCGATGATCAAATTGGGGTTTGCCGGATCGATGACAGGCTCCACGGGTTTTTTGCCGGCCAACAGAGGTCCCAGGGTCTGGGACAGGGGTTTTTGACGCAGTGGTGCCTTTTCCTTGCTCCCGGTTGAATATTCCTCTGCCTGTGTGGCCTCGGGCATCAACCGGCTCAGGTCAACATTCTGATTGCTCATGGATCGCCTCTCTTTTCCTGCCCCGGATATTGCGGACAATGTGTCACCCGTCCACATCATGCCACACCAGAGCCGGCCTGCGCATCCATCTTCAGTGCCCGGTTCCGCCCGGTTCTGGTTGACCTGGCCGTGGGCATACCGATGCCTGGCTGGCCCGGCCATGGGCATGCCAATCTGCCTCGGCAAACCGAAAGCCGATGACGGAGACATCATCGCGACGTTTTTCTTCTCCCTGGAAGGTGACCAGAGTCTGCCGGATCTGTTCTTTTTGTTCTGTCATGGGCAGATGTTGGAGGGAGAGCAGCAATTCCTTGAAGCGGTTTTTTCCGAAAGCCCGGCGGTTGGTGCCGCCGATCTGATCGAGCAGACCATCCGTGGTCATGAAGCAGCTTGAGCCTGGCAGGAGGGACAATTCATGGACATCGTAGGGTTGCGTGGCGTCAATACCACGATAACCAATTCCTTTTTTGTTCCCCTTGATGATTTGGACGCTGTTGTCGGCGACGATGAAGAGATCAAAGCGGGCACCGGCAAAGATCAGCAGGTTTTTATGGGTCTGAACATGGCAGATCCCCAGCTCGATGCCATCGTCCGACTCACCCGTTTCCAGGTGTTGCCCGAGGGTGATCTGGATGAGCTGGTGCGTGCGGCGGATCAGGGCAGTCACATCACCTTCAGGTACCTCGGCCTTGGCCTGCCGCAGGGCACCCACGGCAATCAGGGTCATGAATGCCCCGGGAACGCCGTGCCCCGTGCAATCGCCCAGGAGCAGCAATATGCCGTTGCCCCAGGCATCACACCAATAGATGTCACCCCCCACCGTGTCGCGTGGTTCCCAGTAAACAAAATAATCAGAAAAAGTTTTGTCGAGAATGGCGGTATCGGGCAGCACGGAGCGTTGAATGCGGCTGGCGTACAGGATGCTGCCTGATATGACATTCATGGCCTCGTTGCGTTCGTGCTGGATGCGTTTGCGTTCGGTGATGTCGCTGAACGAGACGACGGCACCGGCCATCTGTTCACCGTGACGGACCGGTGTGCAACGGTATTCGACATCCATGTGTGTGCCATCCATGCGCCAGAATACTTCATGATCAATATGGTAGGCGACACCATCGAGCATGGTTTTGAGCCACCGGCATGCTTCCAAGGGATAGGGTGTGCCATCGGCGGCGCTGTGATGGAACTTTTCGTGTGCATTCAGGCCGATCAAGGCATCGCCGGGGCAACCCAGCAGAATGCTGGCCTGCGGGTTGGCAAAGGTGATCTGTCCGGCAAGGTCAACGCCCAACACCCCTTCGCCCACGGATTCCAGTAACAACCGGACGCGCTCTTCGCTTTCCCTGATGCGTTGGGCGGCTTCCAGTTCGATGGCCATCTGGGCGGCGGCCAGGCGTTCTCGTTCGACCATTTTGGCCAGGTCGCGTTTTTGCCGGCGTGCCTGGGTCAGAGAACCTCCCAGGAGTACAAGATAGAGGAGTGAGCCGCCTGCTCCCGGGGTGGCCGTGTCCAACAGCCATAAGGGTTGCCAATAGGCCCACCAGCCCATTCCCAAAGTGAGCGTTGTCAGGGTCAGGAAGAGTGCCAACCCCCCAAGTGGCGACAGGCGAGGAATCCCGAGCAACAAAAACAGTCCCAGGCATCCCAGCAGGGCGACTTCAGCCCGGTTGGCCCAGGGGGGGCGTTGCAGGATCTGCCCGGAAAATATGTTTTCCAAAAACTGGGCATGCACCTCGATGCCAGGCATCGATTCATGCAGCGAAGTGACCGGATAATCCGTCAATCCAAGTCCGGTCACTCCCAGCAGAACCATGCGCCCCTCCAGGATATCGGCGGCCTTGCCGGAGAGGACATCGACTGCGGAGACAAACCGCTCCGGGACATGGGGGGTATAATGCACCCAGAATTTGCCTGAAGGAGCGCTGGGGATGATCAGGTCACCGATGCCAACCGACTCGATGCCATCCTTGCCAACGGAGAGATCGATCCAGGCGGCACCTTTGACCAGACGCAATACCTCAACTCCCAGAGAGGGCATGACCTCCGTGCCGATGGCGGTTACCAGAGGCAGGGTGCGCACGAGGCCATCGCCATCCTTGTTGACGGAGACCACCCCATGGCCTGCCGCAACCTGATCGATGACCGGCAGGGTGCGCAGAATGGACGGATGGTGATCGAGGAAGGGCAGGGGGGATGCGCCACGAACGCGCACCAGGGTTTTGGGACCACGGTCTGGTTTATGGTCATCCAAACCGGCAACACCGAGAACCACCGGGACCGTTTTGATGGAAGCGGCCAACAGGGCATCGTTGGCAGGCAGGGCCAGCAGGGCCTGTCGCTGAGCGGCAGAAAGATCGGGTTGGGAGAGTGCCCAGATTTCAGGAGAAAGGCGGTCCGGTTCCGGCCAGAGCAGGTCCACACCAACCGCCACCGCTTTGGCGGCAGAAATTTCATGGAGAAGTTTTGCCAGGATCGAACGGGGCCAGGGCCACTGTCCGACGGCCTTCAGGCTTGTTTCATCCACAGCCACAATGACGACAGGAGAGGCATCCTGGGCACGTGGCAGCACCCGCTGATAGAGATCAAACCAGGCCAGACGCAAACCATGCAGCGGGGTGAATCCGCCCCACAGATGCAACCCCATACCCAGTATCAGGAGTGCAATACCCGGTGCCACCCCGGAATGGCGGATCAAAAAGCCCATTCAGCGAATATTGATTTCTGTACGTCGGTTGCGGGGTTCTGCCACTTCATCCCCGGTCTGGACCAGCGGTTCCCTTTCACCCCGTCCGGCGGCATCGATGGATTCGGGTTTGATTCCGAGTTCGACCAGAGATTTCATGACGGAATTTGCCCGTTTGAGAGCCAGCGTATCATTGCTCTGGACCGTGCCGACACGATCCGTATGGCCGATCACCGTGATTTCTGTCACGGGTCGCTTCTTGATTTCCTGGAAAATTTGTTCCCTCACCGGGACTGATTCCGGCGTCAATTCGGTACCTCCCTCCTTGAAATAGAGATTGAAGGATACCGGCGGAACGGGGCGGGCAGCCAGGACGTTTGCGAATACACGTTCCACTTCATTGCGTTCCATGACAACAGCTTCCGCATTGCCACTGCCTGAGAGTTGTGTGGAGGCGTAGGCTTTATCCAGAACCAGGGATTGCCCGCCTTGTTGCACGACGACAGAACCGGTTTTACCGTTTTCGTCGGGAAGAACCACGATGAGATTTTTGCTGCCGCATGCAGAGAGGAGGAAGAGAAATGCCAGCAGGCCAGATTTGGTCAAGATGGAGTATGGGCGCATTGGAGATTCCTGAGCAGATATTTCAGTTTCCGGAGCTGACGACAAACTCGGTGCCACGGACTGCCAGCACCGATGTTCGGGTATTGATTTTCATGGCTTCCGGGGTTTGTTTGACAATTTTTCCCGATTTGACTGCCAAGGTACCCTGGCGCAATGAGCTGTTGAAGACCCCCGCATGTGTTGTGCTGTTGAATTCAAATTTGTCCAGGGCCAACACGGTATCAGGTCCCACGGCCATGGTGCTGTTGTCGATGAAGACAATGCCAACCGAACCGTCCCCCCCGGTGTGGATCACATCGGCCTGTTGCAGGGCATCCCCGGTTTTGAGGGGGGTCTTATTGTTGTTTTTTTCAATGAAAACAGCACCTTGTACATTTTTTACCTGGCCAATCCCGTTCGCATGGGCTGCTGTCATCATGGCAAGAAGAGTGAGGATTGTGATGGACACGGTCTTTGCGGGTGACGGGTATCCCATGGGAATCTCCATTTGAAAGAGAGGATTCGGTTTATGAAATAACGGACATATTTAGAAGATGTCTATCCCAGTTTTATTGCCTTTTCTTTTAACATCCTCATAAATTCACTAATTTCAGAATCAATCAGTTGATGGTCACAGATTTTTCTTGCCAACTCCAACCTTCTGGGATCTGAGAATCCAAACCATTTGCAGAACCTCACCAAAAACAGTTTTCCATCGATCAAATAGTTAAGCTGGTCCCAGTGGTCTTCTGGAGTTCCAGTCTCATCATGCAAGAAGGATCGGATAGCTTTACATTTAATATCAATTTTTTCTTGTGCATCTGAAATGCCCTGTGTTTCAAAATACCGGATAACGAGTGGTGTTAGACTCTGTATATCTGAATAATTTTGTTCGAAGAGAGGTTTTATCGGTATCCGATCATGCTCTATTAACACCAGATTGGCTGCTGTCATCAGGATAGCTACAGCAGAAAAATCCAGGAGGCATTGGGCTGCGGCATTTGGTGAACAAGTAACGTTGCTTTTAACCTCGGCATCCTGCATCAGCTTACCTACAGCAACCGGATGCAGAAGATAATTCTCTATTTCCCAACGTCGCAATACTTTAATGTAAGGGCCAACATGGGCAGCCGACTCGAAGGCAGCATGGTTTGATTCCAAGAATGCGTCCCAATTGGAACCACGACCCATGACTTGATCATTTAGAAGGACATCACGGTCTACAATACCAAATGCTGGGACGTTACAATCCCGATCCTTCTGTACACGATGAAAGACTTGAGAGGATCCGCCCCCACCGCCTTCTTGGGCATCTACCGACTGGAACTCAATCCATTCGCTCCAACCTCTGAACCAACGTTCATGGAATATTTCCAAGTCTTCGCGGGATTCCAAGTACAGCATGATCCTGCTCGAATACTGCCTTCCAATTGCTTCTGGTTCATACATTGTCGAAAAATTTCCCATCGGCTTTATCCTCTGGAAGAAGATTAGATCTCATCGGTTTCAATTAGATGTCCACCCAAACGCAAGCCATGTTCACCAACTTTCATATCTATGCCATACTGATCGATTAATTCACGAGAATGCGTCGTAACAATGATGGTGATATTAGGGTTGGCTGTGACAACTCGTTTGAGTGCTTGATAGAGGCGGTGTTGCAGCTTCGGGTGTAGATGGGCATCCAATTCGTCGATCAACACGAAACTGTTGCTGGTAAGGTGCAAATGGATTCGCAGCAATAGCTGCAAGAGGCTTTTTTCTCCGCTGGAAAGTTGGTCAAGACGATGGTGACCTTCCCCTGCTATGATACGTGCTTCCATATATTGGCGGCTTATGCTATCCAGAGCCTTATTGGTTCCGGTGAACACCAACTCGTTGAGCAGGACCTGCATAGCTTCATAACGACCATCGTTCAGCCAAGTCAGCCAGACAAGAACGTTGTCCAGACTGTGTTGCCATTGATCTCCGTGCAAGCCAAAACGATGCAGGGGGCGATAGAACCATTCGGGGGGACGACTGATGGATTGTGAGTCGTCGGAAACAGTGGGTATATCTCGATAGGCATCGAAGTAGAGTAGCGAGGGGACAGTCATCGGATCTGGTCCGAAACTTTCGTAGACATTTTCCATCTCCAATTTGACCAAGCCCAGAAGCTCGTCCACCAGAGGTTCTTGGGATCTGACCTGCTTCCAATGCCCCCCTGGGGTACGGGACTAGGCGATGTGCATGTGTTCTTCGGTTTGTACTCGCTTCAGGTCACGTGCATTCCAGCTTCGGGTTTCATGGGGAGAACCACCCCCCGCAGCGAGGGTCAGAAGAACCTCTTTGACTTTGCCTTCCATTGTGACAGCAAGGCGCATGTCCAGTTGAGCACGTGCATCCGGATTCGACCACAACCGTTCATGGGGTGGTTTTGGGGTGAGGGAAGAATCCAGGATGTTCATCAGAGCGGCCATAGCCTCCAGGAGAGTGGTCTTGCCTCGTCCATTGGGCGAAATGAGCAAAAAAAAGTTGCAGCTCTCCCCCTCTTTATTGGTGAAGTCCAGATAAAATGGCTTGTCCTGAAACGGCCCCATGGCGAACAGAGTCAGAGCAACAGGGTGACAACTGCGAATAGACAAAGCGCGGTCCATTCTTACGTTCTCCCTTCTTCGCGGATCACTGCGGCGATGTCGTCTTCGGTCACCAGTACACCATGCAGGCGTACAATTGGTTCACCACTTAGTCGGACCAGCATGTCCCCGATTCCGGTAAGGCGCTCTGCACCAACTTCATCCAAGATAATTTTGGATTCCGTGGATTTCTGTACTGTCAGGGCAATACGTGATGGAATGTTGGAGCGAAGCAAGCCGTTCAGGGTACGGGCATCGGGACGCTGGGTGGCTATGATCAAATGAATACCTGTGGCACGCGCTTTCTGCGCCAAACGGATCAGGTGTTCCTCGGCCTCGGGAACCTGCATCACCAAGTCTGCAAGTTCTTCCACAAAAACAACGATGTATGGAAGCATTACCAGCCCCTTTCGACGTCCTTCCGAAAGATCTCGTACTCCAGCATTCTCCAGCGCGGTAGTGCGTGCATCCATTTCTTCGGTCAGCGTGCCCAATCGAATACGGGCATCCACAACGTCGGTGATCACATCAATCCGTCTGGAATGCACCTTGGCGTATGGCGCAAATTCAACCTTTTTAGGATCTATGAGTACCAGATCCAATCGATTATTGGGCACGCCAACCAGGAGCGAGATGAGTAGAGAGTGCAAACAAATGCTTTTTCCACTGCCTGTTGTTCCACCAACAAGCAGATGGGGTTGGCGGGTAAGATCAAACGACACTGGTTCACCAGTCACGCTTACGCCTGGCCAAAGGGGTAAGCCAGCGGACTCAGGAACATCTTTCGCAACCCATCCCATCAATTCCCGGCAGGGAACGGCATTCCAGGTACTGCGTGGACGAGGCACATCCAAACCAATAATTTTTGGCTTGCCAGTCTCGGCCAGGAAGACCCCCTGCTTCTGGAGGCCCAATGCGAAGGTGATCTTATCCAGTCCGCGCCGGACTCGATCCAGGTGGTTAGGGTATTCCAAACGAACCTGATAGCGGGTGATCCGTGGTCCGTCCTGAGTTGAAATGATTTCTCCCTGAACACCGATCTCGCCCAAGGCATCGATCAGGAGAAGGGCAAAGTCAGCTCCACTATTCTCCGTCTCTCGTCCCAGTCCCGCGCACAATTCCTGGTAAAGAAACTGGTGAAAATCATGGCTTTCACGCCATCCGCGCCGAAATTCCCTTAGCCCCCGGCGGACATGGCGTTGTAAATGGGTACGGAAAGCAGCATCATCGGCGAACAAATCCTGATTGGCATGTATACTCAGAAGGCCACAAATTGCGTCGGTGTAGTCCTGTTGTTGCCCGGTGGCACTTCGACCCTGGTTCCGCCCAGTAACCTGTTCCAGATGATATTCCGATCCCTTTTCCTTTTCGAGTACTCGATCCAACTCCTCATCTGGAGGGGTTTGGATCTTGAGCGAATGAGCCAGTGCCAATCGCATCACTGTCCATTTGGGAGCTTTGACTCTGAGTCCTTTGAATAAGACATCCTTGATGGTCTTTTCGTCTTCCGAACTGGTATAGATGTCCGCCATATCCCGCCCTCTTTAATCCTTGTACATGGGCCGGTTTTCCACCCGTGTCTGATCGCCATGGGGGTTGTCCAACTTGTATTCCCGATAGATATAGGAGGAAAGCATTCGATATTTTTCCTTATCCAACTCCGAATCGGTAGGAAGCACGATGACCTGTTCCGCCACATGGGGAAAGTAGTCCCGAAGCAGGTTTTCCTGATTTTGCCGATCAATTCTGGCCAGGGGGGTATCAACGATCACTGGGACTGACTTTTCCGATACATCCTTCAACGCCCATAACAAAGCGAAGGCGACCAATTGTTTCATTCCTGCCGACAGATTGGCTCCCCCCAATGGTTGACTTTCTCCATCCTGGTAATGAAGTCCGAAATGTTCATCCACCCGGATAGAGTGAACCAAATCGTGGCTGGTCATCAGGGTTTTGAAGTGGGCATTTATGGCAACCTCCAGAGCGTTTCGGCGACGTATTTTCAGCCCCTCCTTGTATTCCCTATACAACGCCACCAAGTCATCGGCCTTTTGGCGACGGGCATTGGATCTGTTGGCGACGGCCATCTTCTGTTCTTGCTGCCTGCTTTCATCCTGTTTACGTTCAAAATCCCTTTGGATTCTTTCGAAGTCGGCATCAAGTTTGCCAATAGTTTGATTGCACTCGTCCCTTTCCTTATGCAATCGACTCAAGGCCTCCTGCACTTGAAGATAACGCTCTCGATCCTCCTCAATAACTGTACTAATGCCATCGAGCCTTTGTTGTAGTTCAATCTCCCTTCTGGCCAAGCGGCTTGTCTCGTCCAAGCGACGAGCGTGAATGTGGAGGGATGGGGCATCAACCACTCTGATCAGCAGACGCCGCAAGGCTGATTGCCGTTCACTCGCTAACCCCAGTCCACCATGGCCTACATTAAGATCGTCCTGAAGATTGCCGGGAGCCAGGGCATCATTCAAACGCTGCCGATAGAACTGCTGCTGCTCATCACGCAAGCGAAAAGAAACCGGGGCAGGTCGGTCAAAGACCTGGAGGGGGAGATGACTTCGTAGATAATTCAACAGCTCCTTTTTTGACCATAAAGACTGGTCGTCCTCCTCCAAGCGATCCAACAACTGTTGCACCAAAGGCAAGTTGACCGCCAGTGGAGCTTCCGGAATGAACTGGTCAACGATCTCTTGGCGCAGTTCGGCCAAACGCTCTTGAACTTTTTCCAGTTCCGTCTTGTGACTGGCTTCCTCCTCCTTGGCACGAAACCCCTGCATGGTGCGCCGACGGCGTTCCAAATCAGATATCTGGTCGTTGAGCGAGTCCAGTTCGACACGGCATTCTCCTCGCCGCGCTTGTACATGGGAGAGCTGGTCCTGCAACTCCTCCATTTCTCTCTGAACGCGCTTGAACTGAATCTTTTCGGCCTCCGCCGCCCCTTCCTGAGACCATTGCCGTTTGGCTTTATCCAAATAGGTCAACAAGGAGTTGACTGGGGCGATGTTGAGAATCCCCTCCACATGCTCTTCCATCTGTTCCCGGTTGGCCTCGGCCATAACCTGGATTTTCTCACCATCGAAGAAGAAAAATGGAAGATAGGAAGCTGGCAGACGACGTTCCAGAAATTGTTGTGCTTCTGACCCTTCCAGGGGTTCATCCAGAAAGGTCGCCCGGATGGTCAACTTCCCGTTGGGGTCGAATTCTCCTTCATCTGGATACCACTGACGACGCGCATCGACCACGCCATCGCTTTCTCGCCACTGGCTGCGAACGTAGTAACCGGCATGGTTCTTATTCTTGCTGCGGCGATTGAAGACTCCCATCCATTCCTCGCCGTGGCCAACCATGTACAATTTTGGACTCAGTTTCCGCCCTGCCTGGACTTCATTGCGCAGATCCTCAGTGGGACCGCAGAACAGCAGCTTGATGGCGTTGAGAAAGCTGGTTTTGCCGTAACCATTGCGCCCGCTGATCAGGACAATGGGGCGTTGTTGTTGATGGCCGGTCAGGTCAAAGGTAACCTGATCCTGGTAGGAGAAAAGATTGGCGATTTCAATTTCCTGAAAGACCATCAGTCAGGTCTCCTCCACGTTGTCCATGGCCCGCTCGATAGTTTCTCGGATCGCCCGTTCGAATTCAATCTTCTTGCCATAATTGTCGAGATTTGGGTGGTACTCATAGGCCAGTCGCAAAAGGCTCTGTATCAATTCCTGGCTCAACGGGCTATCGACGAGCAACTCCTCCAGCACATCATCCTGGGTATCTGTAGCCATGGCACCCTCCCAGCGGCTTGGGGAACGTCCAAATTTATGAGCCAGTTGCCAAAATCCTTCGTTCGGCTCGGGTCGTACCAGTTTCACGGAGATGGGAAGGTCGGAGACTTCGGCAAACGCCTGCATTCGCCGGATGGCATCAGTCAGGTATTCTTCGATATTGGGGGCCTCGACGCGGGTATCGGTTGAAATGATGAAAACCGGTTTGGACACCCGAGATCCCAGTTCCATGAGCATGTTGTACACGAGCTGCACCAGCAGGGTCGAATCCTTGCCCCCAGAAAATGCAACCACCCAAGGCCGTTCGTCCCGGGTGTAAAGAGTGCGCAGTGCGGAAGATGTCTTTTCAGCAATACCTTCTGGTTTCAATGGGGATTCTCCGGGGGCGAACTGCATGTCCATATTGAACCTCTGCATGGTGCGTCCCACCATCATTAGGAAGATTCGAGTGTTCCGTTGAACATCCGGTGGAGCATGGCGGGAAGCAGAGCATCCAGAGAGGTTTCGATTGGCGTCTTCTGTCGCTGGATTTCATTGGCTCGTTGAATGATTTCCAACGCTCTTTCCTGGCGCTCCAATATTTGGCATGCGAACTGGCATGGCCAACAGCATTTCTGGTTGCAGCCTTTGCCGCATCGCGCCCTGACCCCAATGGCACGTAGATAGGAGATTTATTTTCGTTTTCAACTGATTGTGACGTTGCTCCCCTGATGGTGCATGATTAACGCATCTCAAGTGCCAACCAAGTAGCGGCTCTCCCATGCCTCAATTGTCCCGGATTTCATGCCTCCAGTCCATGAAAATCCACATGAAACCTCCGTAATCATTCCCTGAACCGGGCCAAATGAGTTAATCGGAAGGGACAACCCACGTGAAATAGCAAGGAGCCACATCTTTGACCCGGCCAATCCCGTTCGCATGGGCTGCTGTCATCCAGGCCATCAATCCCTGGCAAAGGTCCTGATTTGCGGAACGACCGGGCAGGATAAGGGGTATGGAAACTGCCAACAGGGTTGAATTTTTTGACAGGAAGAAGGATACTCCCGGCTTCGAGTCAACCCCGCCCGTCAATGGATTGATATGTTCAGCCTGGATGCATGGACAAGCCTGGTACCCGTCATGGTGATCTTTCTTGCCGTTCGGGTGCTGCCATACTGGTCCCTGCGCCATCGCGGGTGCGATCCGTACTTTTTCCTGTTGTTTGCCGACCCTTTGCGTCCCGAGACACCACAGGACAATCCGGAGTGTGCCACTTACGCGATCCTCTTGAAAGCCGAAGCGTTGCGCAGACAGCGGCAGCGAAGGCGTCCTGGAGGTTCGGCGACGGACGTGCCCGGGTATGAGAAGGACACGCCTGGGGAGAGACTCGACACACCTGCCCTGTTGACTGGCTTGCCCTTTCTGTTGTCGTTATTGCCCCGGACATGGGTGCGGCATTCTTACTGGATGATCAATCACCTCCTGGACCTGGTCTGCATGTCCGCCCTGTTTCTGCTTGTGACATCGGAGCTGGGCGGTGGACTCGGGCACCTTGTGGCCCTGCTTTATGCATTCAGTCCGGCGTTGAATTCAGAGTTTTGTCGCCTGACGCCGCGTGCCCTGGCGATGCCTGTGTTTTTGTTTCTGCTGGGCAACACCTTTCACTGGTTGCAGAGTGAGAGCTGGTTTTCATTCTGGGTATCTGTTGTGTTGGGTACGCTCCTTTTTTATGTTCATCACCTGACGCTGCGGGTCATTCTGTTTGTGATGCCTTTCCTGGCCATGACCCTGCACGATATCCGTTGGTTGATGCCCATTCTGGTGGTTTGTCTGGTGATGGTCGTGTTGGACCGGCGGCTGTTTTTGGCCGTATTGAATTTTTCCTGGCTGGCAGCATTTTTTCGGGGGGGCAACAGCAGGGTTCTGTATGAATCGTTGCATTTATTCCTGGCGCGATGGTCAACCTCCCGGCGGGAGATGGGTTCCCTGCGCATGATGTTTCGTCGCTATTATCGACAGGCCAAAGTCTTGTTTCTCATGAATCCATCCGCCCTGGCCGTTGCCATTTACTTTACGGACCGTCCACCCCATTACAGTCTGGTCCATTTCATGATTTATTGGGTGCTGGGCATCTATCTGCTGGCCGGGCTTTCGTTATTGTTTCCCGCTGTACGGCGCTGGGGAATCCGACTGGATATTGTACAATATGCGGAATGGCCTTCCTTGTTTGTCACCGTTCTTTATCTGGTCATGGGCAAGGCAGAGATGAAATACTGGTTGATTCTGGCCGTGTTTCCGCTGCTGCATCTGCTCAATTACGGTGTGCGTTTTCATTGGTTATGGCTGGCAGGGACGCGCTGGTGTGGCATGGAAACCCCGGACTTGCATCTCCTCTTGCAGCGGATTGCCGCCCTGGATCAGGCGCGTGTTCTTTGTTTTCCGACCATGCTGGCGGGCTTGACGGCCTATCGGACCGGTAAGGGAGTCTTCTGGCCTGCCGGTTCGCAGAATTCTCACGGGCTTGGATTGCCGGGATTTCCCGGATATCGTCCCACCATGGACCTGATCCGCACGGCCCAGGTGACACACCTGTTGCTTGATCAAACCTTCCATACGCTTGGCGAACTTGGTCTGGCCGAGGAGGGTGTGCTGGCACGTTCCGGACATTTCCTTCTCTATGCATTCGACCGTGTTCAATCAGAGTTCTGATCCAGGGTGACGCCCGTTGCATGGGACAACAACCATGAGTTCCATTTGTGTCATGATTCCCGCCATCAAGAAAAATGTCGCTTTCACCGACGATCTGGTGAAAAAGCTGGCAGGAATTCCCCTGATTCTGCGTGCCATCAACAAGGCCAAGGAACTGACCGATCCGGAACAGGTGCATGTCGTGACCGACTCCATGGAAATCCATCTGTTGGCGCAACGTCATGCAGTGCATTCATTCCATGACAAGGATTTGGATCTGCTGCGGCCCGGATTTCCCAGGAGCATGCGCTTTTTTTTGGGTCGCATTGCCCGACGTCACACCTGTGTGGTTTTGCTCTCGCCTTATGCCCCATTGTTGACGGCGGCCACAATCAAACAGGCCATACAGATTTTCCAGGAAACCGGGTGCGATCTCCTGCTGCCACTCTCCATGCAGAGGTACCGGGGAGGCACGACCCATTTGCCGGATATGCAGGAGCTGCTGCTGGCCGCCAAACAACAGCTCCTTTTTGTGGAGTCCCGGTCATTCCGGATTTTCAATCCGACCCGGATTTTGCAAAATACGCCGCAGAGTGCATGGCGCATTCAGCCCTTTTTGTTGGAAAGTGGCCTGCCGGAAATAGCCGATTTCCAGGATTGGTGGATTTGCGAAAAAATCATTCGACGCCGGCGGATTGTTTTTCGGGTCGTGGTCGATGCGACCAAGGGAACCGGACATATATTTCGGGCCATGGCCCTGGCCCACGAGATTACGGATCATGAAATCGTGTTTGTCTGTAACGACCTGCACCATGAAACAGTCAAAAAACTTGCCGGTTTCGACTATCGATTGGACGTGTTTTCCGACTCCGAAATGGTTGATTCAATCCTGCGTCTCAAGCCGGATATGGTTGTCAACGATATTCTCGATACCGATGCCGCCTATATCGACAGACTGCATCAGGCCGGGATCAAGGTGGTCAATTTCGAGGATTTGGGCAGTGGTGCCCCCCTGGCTGACCTGACGATCAATGAACTCTATGATGAACCACAAATACAGGGGCATACCATTCATTGGGGACATGGGTATTTTTTCTTGCGGGATGAATTCAACGATGCCCGACCGCATCGTTTCAGGGAGAAGGTGGAGAGCATTCTGGTCACCTTTGGTGGCACGGATCCCAATGACTTTACCCGCAAGATTTTTCATGCCATCCACCCGTACTGTCGGGAGAAGGGGATCCGTATATTCATTGTCACCGGGGCCGGTTATGGCAACATCGAGGTGTTGAACCGGGAACTGGCTGCCATGCAAAGTGCGGATGTGGTTTTCACGCATGCGACAGGCGTCATATCCCAGATCATGGAAATGACGCCCATTGCCATTTCCGCCAATGGTCGGACCGTATATGAATTGGCGCACATGCACATTCCCGCCATTGTCCTGTCGCATCATGCCCGGGAGATTACCCACCGTTTTGCCCGGGAAGAGAATGGCTTTCTCAACCAGGACATCTATCACGCCGGTTTGACCGAGCAGACCGTCCTTGCGAACCTGCAACGTCTGGTGGAGGATCACGCCTTTCGCCGGGAACTGTTTGATCGCGTGCGACGTTATAATTTCACCCGTAACAAGTCAAAAGTATTGCGGATGATCCTGAAAATATTGGAGTGAGGGGAATGTCAGCCATGCAAATCCAGACCCTTTTTCAATCTGCGACGGAAAGACCTGACCGCTGGGTACGTCCATTGGTGATTGCCGAGGCGGGGGTCAACCACCAGACCGATATGCAGACGGCCCGGCTCCTGATTGAATTGGCCCATGACGGGGGGGCGGATGCCATCAAATTTCAGACGTACAGGGCGGAAACCCTGGCTTCACGACACTCCCCGGCCTATTGGGATACGACCCGGGAACCCACGACGAGTCAATACGAATTGTTCAAAAAGCACGATGCTTTCTGGAAACGTGAGTTTGAACTCTTGAAGCGCCATTGTGACCAGGTGGGCATTCAGTTCATGAGTACGCCCTTTGATTGGGAGTCGGCGCGTTTTTTGAATGATCTGATGGAGGTATTCAAAATTTCCTCTTCGGATATCACCAACCGGCCTTTCATCCAGTATATTGCCGAATTTGGCAAACCGATTCTTCTATCGACCGGGGCATCCCGCCTCTCGGAAGTTCAGTCTGCTGTGGAGTGGATTGATCAGACCGGTGTGCCCCTGGCGCTTTTGCACTGCATTCTCAATTATCCCACCCGGGATGCCGATGCCAATCTGGGCATGATGCTCGATTTGAAACGCCATTTTCCGGGACGCATCATCGGGTATTCGGACCACACCCTGCCTCGGGACATGAAGACACTGGAGGTGGCCGCGATTCTGGGGGCGGAAATTGTCGAAAAGCATTTCACGCATGACAAGACCTTGACGGGAAACGATCATTATCATGCCATGGACCGGGATGATCTGCGCAAGTTTTTGCAGTCCATGGAGCGGGTTCGCCTGGTGATGGGGGCGTTCCACAAGGCACCCCTGGAGAGTGAGGAGCCGGCCCGTCGCCACGCCCGGCGCAGTATTGTGTTGAGCCGGTCAGTGGTTGCGGGGGAGGTCCTGAGTGCCGATCATTTGACCTGCAAACGTCCCGCTCATGGCATTTCGCCTGCCCATTGGAACGAGGTGCTGGGGCATCGGGTGCGTCATGCCCTGGAGGCCGATCATGTGTTGACCTGGGGGGATTTGGCTTGAGGTTCAGGCAGGCGGCTTGTGGACTGGACGTTGTGCAGCCCCCGTTGTTCGGTTTTTGCCAAACAGTGCCCTGATGGCCTGGTGCAGACCAGCCCCCGTTGTTCAGTTTTTACCAAACAGTGCTTTGATGGTTTGATGCAGACCAGCCCCCACGCAGGCAAGGCCGAACAGGCCGAACAGCACGCCCATCACTGCCAGGATTCCTTCCTTGACTGTGTTGGGCAGGGCGCGGGCCACTCCTTGCGAGAGCGACCAGATGCGGGAGGATGATTCACCCTTCGGAATCCCGTCATACACCAGATAGAGAAACAAGGCGGACATGGCCAGTGAGACGAGGCCAATACCAGAAACGAGAAAAAATCCTTCCCAGTCGAAGCCTCTCCTGGTTGGGGAGGCTCGACGGGTTGATTTTGACCGTTTGGCGGACATGAATTTGACTCCTTGTATCTCGATGAACCTGCCTGGGTCCGGGCTGTTCCGGCAGGGGGTGGCACCTTGTGTTCCGAACGTAAAATGAATATGTTCCACGAATATTGTGACTGGGGCACTGCGGAAAGGAGTGACGGGGCATGAAACGCAATCAAACACAGACACTTTAAAAATATTTTGTTTCACAGGATGCTGCAAGCCAAATAAAATCCGGGTCCCACAGAATGGTGCAAGTCTGAAATGCCGGGAGACAATCTGTTCTGGGGGGCGATGGAAAACAGGGGAATACAGACATGAGTGCGACACTGCCCGTTGCCGAAATTGATGATCCCGATTTCATCTGGTTCAATGTGACCCAACCCCTCTCCCTGGAAAAATTACGGGGCCGTCTGGTCATTCTGGATTTCTGGACTTCTTGTTGCATCAACTGCATCCATGTTCTGGAGAGCATCAAGCATCTGGAGGAACGGTTTCCCGATGAGGTGGTCATCATCGGGGTACATTCTCCCAAATTTGCCGCCGAAGAGAGCAGCCGTATCGTTGCCAGTGCCATCGCCCGTTACAACATTCGCCATCCGGTCGTTCAGGATGTCGGCATGCGTCTTTGGCGGCAGTATGGCGTCCAGTCCTGGCCCACCCTGGTCTTCATTTCACCCACCGGCAAGGTTTTGGGTGAGGTGGTCGGTGAACCCGATCTGACCG
>JADGCO010000043.1 GCA_015228935.1 Magnetococcales bacterium
CCCAACAAAGTCTTTTGTATCAAATCCTTTTTTTGCAAGGGTTCTGAATAGATACTTTTTTCTTATGGCAAGCCAACCATTTGAAAACCGCTCCAATAGTGGGGATGGGAACGCTCTTCGTTGCGCAGGGCAATCTGGGTATGGCGCAGGGCGGCGCGCTTGTCACCGTCTTCCCGGAGGAATTGAAAATAGCGCCGGATAAAAAGCAGGGACGATTCAGGTTCCATGCGCCATAAACTGAAAATGGCGGTGTTGCCGAAGCCGAAGAGGAGACCCCGCATCAGGGTGGCAATGGCCTCGCCATCATCCTTGGGGGCCATGGGGAGATCGGTGGCGGATAGTGTCAAGAGATCGGCATCCAGGCCCATGTCATACATCTCCCTGACGGTGAGGCGACCGTCATTGTTCGGATCGGGGGTCAAAAGAATGGCAGAGTCCAGGGGATGCGCCGGACGCAGGCCCAGGGGAATGGCCAGATGGATGTATCGATATCCTTCTTCCAGATTTTTCAGGGTGTTTTTGGTGGCCAGGTCACCCAGATGAACCTTGGCCTGGAGGTGTTCGTCGGACATGGCCACGACCACGGCAATGGCGAGGGCTTCATCCCGGGCCAGGGGGACAGGGGGAAGTTTTTCTTCGGCAGGGCGTTTGGGATCGCCGAAGGCCACGAGTCGTCCTTCCTTGCCGCGTTTTTCCAGAGGGAAATAGGCGCTCGTATTGGCGCTTGGCGACATGCGCATCTCATACCGGTCGATCATCTGGATGTTGTCGTCGTCGAGCAGAACTGCAAAAGGGAGATGCAGCAAGGCACCATGCGGGACAATGGTCACCTTGCTGGTCTTGATGCGTTCCTGAAGGGGGGACCAGAGCTTGCGGTACAATTTGCGGGCAGGTTCACGCCACTGCTCGCCGGATGAAGATTTCAGGGCCTGACGCAGGGCCAGGACATGGGCCTCCGGCTGGACATCCGGCAGGTTGAGGCAGTGGAATTCATTGCGGGAGACCACAAAGGCCAGCAGATTTTTGGGGGCGTATTGATGAAAGACAACCAGGGTTTCATCCAGGGGGAGCTGTTCCTGGATGCGGGGCAGGGTCAGGGGACTGGCCCCCAGACTGGCGGCCAGGGAAAAATCCAGCTCGCTTAACCTTTCCAGAAGCTGCGTGCGATTTTTATGCAATCGTTCCCGTTCTGCTGCCGTGCGCCGACCATCCCGCCGGCTGGTCTGATCGTTGATTTCCGCCAGGGTGGTCAGCAACCGCTTGACCTGGTTGGAACGGTTGGGGCGGATGCCCCGCAGAGGGGTGGAACGGGCCAGCAGGTCGGTCGTGGCGAGGGCCTTGGCACGTTCTGCAACGCCAAAGGCCTGGGTAAACTCACCCTGGCGATACAGAATGGCTATCAATTGCCGGTAGACTTCCTGTCGATCCCCGGTGATGCCGGTTTCCGACACCGAGCCGTGAAAAGGGATCGGTTCGGCCTCCATGGCTTCGATGGCACGTCCCCACCAGCCGATGGCCTGATCCTGACGTTTGTCGAGAATGGCGATACGACCCCGGTCATACAGGGCCATCCAGAACAGATCCGACAAGATGGGCATGCGGGGATCCAGGAGCAGGGCATCGAAGGTTTTGCGGGCGCAGGAGAGGTCACCGGTCTCCAGGCAGGCCCGGGCCAGCATGAACCGACGGGGGAGGGTCACGAGCCAGGCACCACTCTGCTCTTCCATGCCCCGGCGTCCCATTTCCGACAGGGTACTCAGGGCACCCTGGAGCGGATTCACCCAGGTGGCGGCCATCATCAGGACTTCGATGGTATGGACACGATCGTACTCTTCAATGGCCTCCCGCACCTGCACATAATCCTTCAAGGCCATGCCGATCTGGATGGATGCCGTATGAAAGGCGGCCTGCAATTCCGGACTGGTTTGCACGGGAATGAGACTTTCCAGTTTTCTCAGGTGATGTTGGGCTTCGGCCCGGTGACCTTGCAGGGCCTCGGCCACCCCGGCCACCCGATGGGCCTGGGCCAGCCAGCGATCCCGATCCGGGGTGGGAGGCTCGCGTTGCAGGAGATTCAAAATTTCCTGGGAATAGACCAGGGCCTGGGAATAATCGCCGATTTCCAGTCCCGTCAAGGCTCGCCATACCAGGACAGGGGCCATCAATTCCCGGGAGGTGGGGACGTCATCGCCCGGGAAAAAGAGGGGTTCGTCCGTTTTCTGGGAACGAACCCGCTCCAGATACAGGTCCGAGCAGCGCTGAAAGGCCTCATACCGTTTCATTTCGTAGTAGGCCCGACAGAGGTCCTGGAGTGTACCGATGTCGGCACTCTCCAGGCTCAGGTTTTCCTCGAAATAGGTCGCTGCCTGCGAATAGCGATGGCTCATGACCAGAATGCGCATGCTCATGGCATTGTCCGTGGCGCAGCCAAGCCAGGAGAGGCTGATCAGCATCAACAACATGAGGCTGGCAGGCGTGAATCCTGAACGAAATTTCCAGAAAAAATGCGGGAAGAGAAAAAGTTTGTTTGGCATCGGTAACAGGTCACCTGGAATTTCTTTGCGTCCCGGGCCGGGATCACGGTATGGTCAAGGGTGTGATCATGCCACAGAATGTCTCCCTTTTTCCCACGTTTTCTTTTCAGGTTCCAGATCCATGGCCATTTTTCCCGGTTTGACCGTGCCGGTGGAGCGTTGGGCACGCCTTCTTGAACGATGCCGCACGGAACAGGATCCAACCCGACTCAAGGAACATTGCGTGGCCCTGGAAAAATTTTTTCTGGAGTTTGTGGCACCGCAGAGTGCCTTGTATCACCAGCAGGCCGGATCAACAATCCCGGATGAGACTCTGGATGAAGCCCTGGTCTCCCGACTGGTCACCGCCGGGGCGGGTTGTCTGGGAGAGTCGCACCGTCTGTTGTGCCGGTTGCATGCCATTCTGCATCAGTCGGACCCTGCCCGGTTTCACCAGGAAGCCACGCGGTTGATCGTGCGCCTTGACCGGATTTTGCAGCGGGTCCAGGGTGGATGATGACAGATTTCCATTGTCCAGGTTTCGACATTGTCAGCATCCTGTCCGGTCATGGTTCCTTTGCATGATCCGTCCACGATGCACCATAAGGAGGCCAATGTCATATTCCGTTGAATCTCGAAACAGATTTTTGGCCCAGGCACCATCTCGCACCTTTTATGAGTTTTTTGCTGGTGGTGGCATGGCGAGAATCGGTATCGGACCCGACTGGACATGCCTGTTTGCCAACGACATCAGCGCAATGAAGGCTGCCTGTTACCGGAGGTATTTTGGAGACGAAGGCTCTTATGTCGTGGGCGATGTGGCGACGGTTGAAACATCGCAATTGCCGGAATGTGCCGATCTGGTTTGGGCATCATTTCCTTGTCAGGACCTTTCCCTGGCCGGGTCTGGTGCTGGATTGGGCGGGACCCGGTCTGGAACATTCTGGCCTTTTTGGAATTTGATGCTGAGTCTTCGCCGGGAAAATCGCGCTCCGCGCTTGATTGTGCTTGAAAATGTCTACGGGACGATCACTTCTCGCAGAGGGGAAGATCTGGCGTCAATCCTGGGTGCCTTGGCAGATGGTGGATATAAATTTGGCCCACTGGTGATTGATGCCGTGCATTTTCTGCCGCAAAGCCGACCAAGATTATTCATTCTTGCTGTTGACCACGAAGTTGCAGTTCCTGGCTTTCTCTTTGCTGACGGACCCAACCCAAAATGGCATCCAGGTACTCTTAACCATGCTTACGACGTGATATCCGGGCAAACCTGCTCCAAGTGGATATGGTGGAACCTCGCCGATCCACATGAACGTCGCACAACTTTTGCCGACCTGATTGAACACGAACCAGTTGGTGTGACCTGGCATTCTCAAACAGAAACGATGCGGTTGCTTGACATGATGTCACCGATCAATCGAAAAAAGGTGGAAGAGGCTCTGCATTCCGGCATTCGCAGGGTGGGAGGACTTTACAAGAGAACCAGAAAGGATGTGAATGGAATCAAAAGGCAAAGAGCAGAGGTTCGTTTTGATGATGTGGCTGGGTGTCTGCGTACTCCCACAGGTGGGTCCAGTCGCCAAACAATTATTATTGTGGAAAATGATTGGGTACGTTCCCGTTTATTGTCGCCCAGAGAAGCAGCCCGTTTAATGGGTTTACCGGAAAACTACATGCTCCCCATAAAATATAACGATGCCTACCATTTGGCCGGTGACGGGGTTGCTGTTCCCGTGGTCCGCCATCTTGTCTCACATATTGTCGAACCGATTTTGGACCAGTCACGGCAATCCATTTGTAAAGACGCAGCATGACGTTTGCAAAAGACAGGACGCATGAAAACGATGCGAACCAAGCGAGTTTCCCTCAAAGTGGGTTCAATTCCATGTGGGTTGTTGCCTGAAACGAGGCTTCGGATTGAAACCTACATGGATGATCTGCTCAGAGCGGCCCCTGCCATTGGATCTCATGGCCTTGATGACGATGAATTCTGGCGATCTGGTATCTTTCGTAGTGCCATTGAGAGCATTCGGGGAACACAGTCTGCGTCCATGGCTGAGAAACGCTCGTTTGTTGATGAGGTTTTGGGATATCTCAAAGAAAAATCCAGGATAACCTCATTTTCTTTCACCGGAGCTGGAGACAGGCATGACTACCAGGTTTCGATGGATGACGGTACGCAGTCGGTAATTGAATCCAAGGGATGCCTTGATGGACAAAATACAACGATTTTTCAACGACCACAGAATGCAGAAGAGTTTGTTATCTGGTCATTATGTCAGAATCCTGGCTCGGATCCGCAACATAATGCATGGTCTGGAATCCACACCAGAATTGGCGGAAAACTCATCGCAGAAAAAGAAAAAGTGGACGGACTGATCATCTGGGACATGCTGTGCGGCACGGCAGGACGACCTTGTCCAAAATTAAAGAATGATTTGCGTGGCATAAAACTTCCCAGTGGACGGTTTCTCCCTCCGCCCTGCATATATTTGTTTCCCAGGACCGTTCCCGACCCCAGAAACAACCCGTCACCCAGGCCATGGTCCATCGATGAAATCAAACTGCTCCATGCCATATGGAAAGAGTTTCAAGGGCAACCAAGTGATCTGACGGCAATACATATTGATACCAGGATGAACGGTGCCAACGTCGAGCGCAAAACCACATTGATTCGGGCGGGCGTGATGGTGACAGGGTCCAATTGGACGGAGTTGAAACGGGCATCCCGATAGAAGCCGACATCTTCGATGTTTCTAATCATGCTGAATTTATTATTAAAATATCGGAAATGGGACAATATCCGCAAGGTCAAGGCCATTTCCGGTCAGCGGGTGGCAATCATGGGAAACAGGGCCAGAATTTCCACGGCCAACTCCTTGCGTGTCTTGTTTTCGATGTGGACGATCCGGTCTGCGGCCTGTTCATAGAAGGGGAGGCGTCGTTGCATGAGTTCAAGGGTGGAGTGTTGGGTCGTCAAAGAGGGACGGTTGGCATCTCCCTGCACTTTTTCCACCAGACGTCGAATATCGCCTTGCAACCAGACGACCAGACCGCGTTCTCTGAGGAAGTCGATTTTTTCCCGGGCGTAGATTTCCTCGCCTTGGGCACCGATGTCAACCACCACACCGCCCCCGCAATCGATGATGACATTGTCCATTCTGGCGACTTTTTCGACCACCTGGCGTTCCATCTGGCGAAAAGCCCGCCAATTGCCGCCATTGCGGGCCAGAATCCGGGGTATGGACAACCCTTCATGCTCATATGAAATGAGCAGATCGGTTGACAGGATGGGACGGCGGGTCAGGGTCGAGAGTCGGCGTGCGACACTGGTCTTGCCGGCCCCGCGCATGCCAATCAGCACAATGTTCATGTCGCCGCCCCTTTCTGGTGCGCATGCATCCGCCAAAGCTTGATCCCGATGACCAGCAGGGGGGAGGCATGCATGATCAGATCGAATATGTCGATGGGCTTGTGCAAGGTTCCCAGGGAGAGCATGCGTAATTTTTCAACCAAATGCGGTTCCGGGTGGACCGGGGCCATGCCCAGCATGAGGGCAATCACCAGCAATATTGGCCATGAAACGCCATCCACCCACTGCATGACACGATTGTTTGCCTGCGATTCATCCATTGCTTTTTTCCTCGCTTCCAGGTGATCACTCCCGCCAGGATACCCTGTTCGCCCCTCTTCGCAACAGAGACCATCCGCACCGAAACGCCCCCTGTTGCACAACGGATGGGGTACAATGGCAACCCGGAACATGTTGCAATGGATCCAATCTGGATAATTTTATTGATTGTTTTTGGCTTGTTTGCGGCGGCGATCCGGGCGGATCTCCGGGCCGGCTGGTCGCGTCGCCTGCAACGCGCCAGGGGGAGCAAAGAGTCCGACTTCAAATGTTTGCGGGGCAATTGTCGCAACGGTTATGGCGAGGCCCTGTTCAGGAACGGCAACCGCTACAAGGGCCAGTATCGGCATGGTCGCAAGGAGGGACAGGGTTCTTTCACCTGGCGTGATGGCCGACAGTATACCGGTCAATGGAAAAAAGGCCGCATGCATGGCAAGGGTGTCATGACCTTTCCCCTGGGGGGACGTTACGAAGGGGATTTTGTCCAGGACCTCAAAGAAGGTGAGGGGTGTTATACCTGGCCCAATGGGGGTGTCTATCGGGGAAAATTTGTCGGCGACAAACGTAATGGCTTGGGAACCTACACGGCTCCCGATGGCCATCAAATCCGTTGCATCTGGCGGGATGACAAGCCCGGACGTTCCATGGAACCAGTCGGCAAGCGTCCAAAAGCGTGAAAAACCCGGGAATATCTGTCGGCAATAAGGCAATAACAAGGTAACCAACTGAAACAAGGCCTTGATCATTGACAAAACAATATTTCACGAACCACGAGGCGGACCACGGGCAACAGGTGTCGGCTCTCTGACCTGTTGTCGCTCCATTGACGGGTTTTGCATGATTTCGACTGCCGGTGGCCATTCCCGGAAGCAGACGAGATCAGGATCAGGCTCCAGGCGCGCTTGGCATGAAAATTGTATATTCCTACCGGAGTACCCGAATTCAAGGAAGAATCGTTTTGCAGGGGAGTCTGAAAATGTCAGCGACGCAATGCAAGGATGCCATGCAGGTTCCGAATGTCACCATGACGGCCTGTTTTCCGGGCTGGAAAAATTATTGGTTGCGGTCGTTGCGGGATATTCTGCTGCTGTTGCTGTTGACCCTGGCCATGGTTTGGGGGTTGGCTTTCTGCTTTGTTCCGGATGCCGTGCGTTCGGTCACGGGATTGGGCAGCCATGCCAGTCTGGCTCATGATTCCTGAGGCTCTGCCGGCGTATCTCGGCATTTTGTTTCCGTTTTACGGGTGGCCATCCAGAGCTGAAACCGTCCTGACGTTTCCCTGTATTGTGTTCTGTATTGTGACTTGAGCGTTTTTTCTGTGCGGGTTGCATTTTTTTCGATTTTGCTGGCCGTTCATATGCCGATCAACCTGGATAAGAGGTATACGTTATTTCCTCAAGTCAGGGGTTGACCATGAACGTGCAAGCGCAGAGTGATTTGGTTCGTCCTTTCAACCAGGCCTGGAACGTTGCCGACCGGAACATTCCGCAACCTGTTGGCAACAGGGCCGCCCAGGTCATCAGGCAGGCTTTTTCTTCTGGCGACACCGTGACCCTGACCGTGCCGGAGTCGGTCAAGGGGGCCATCAAGACGTTGGCAGAAAAAACCCTGAGCGAACTGCCCCCCAATGGAGCCGTGTCGGCGTTTGACTTTTATGCATGAAAAAGGGGTGTTTCCCTGTCAAAACAAGCCCTCGCCGCTGATTTTCTCTGCGGTTCCGGCGAGTTTTTCCCGTCCCTGCAAGTCGGGATTTTTCCAGCCTGGTTTGGCCATCAATACCGACGGGGCTGTCTGTCGCGAAATGTAATCCAGTGCCGCCAGAAGGTCTTTTTCTGACAGGTACCTGATTTGTTTCATCTTGAGGGGGTGAATGGCGCGGCGTTTACCGTTTTTCATCCACGCGATCTGGCGGACCATGTATTCATAATGCTGGCCCTGCAACAGGGGGTAGTAGTCATCGGGCTTGCCTTCGCCATGGTCGCCATGGCAGGCACGGCAATAGTCGTGGTAGATTTTTTTGCCACGGTCCAGATCGGTTCCGGGACCGTGGCCATTCTGGGGATTCATGGGCAACGCGGCAATATAGGCCGAAACATCGGAGATGGCCTGATAACCACCGATCTCGTCAGGCAGGGAAAAACGGAACATGGTGGGATTGTCGCGGTTTTTGGCGGCAATGTCGGCCATTTGTTTGACCTGTGCGGTACGGTGTTGGCCGGCAATCTGGGGAATTTTGCCATCCGTGCTTCCCCAACCTTCGGGTTGATGGCATTTTTCGGAACAATATTGAAAATAGACCTCACGACCGCGTTTCAAATCTGCGCGCAGGCCCAAAGCGGCATCCCGGTATTCCCCCTTGGTCATCCATTGGGCCATGATGAACTCCCGCAAGGGCTTCAATCCCCGGGCGCGGCGGCGGGCATCTTCCTCGCTGTCTTGTTCCAGGCTGCCATTGGGGAACATGTCGGAACCGAAAAGACGGGTGAGAATGGCTTCTTCATCGGCCAGACGTTTGTTGCGGCGATAGAGAAGGCTGAGGTTGTACAGGGCAAAGGGATTGTCGGGTTCCTGTTCCAGGGCCTCCTGGTAATATTTTTCGGCCTTGGCATCGTTGCGCAGATCTGCGGCATCACCAGCCATGTTGACCAGTTCATTGGCTGAATAGGGCGAAGCCTGACAGCCGAACAGGAAAACGAATCCCAACAAAACCAAAAATTTTTGTTTCATGTTGACGAGCAACTCCTTTTCGTTATACCAGACATTGTACCAAAAAGAAGGATCGTTGGGAATCAGGATTCCGAGATCAAGGAGCTTGAGTGATGCGGGTCGGTCGATTTTTTTTGCGGATGATCCTGGCGGCAGCCCTGCTGGGAACGACAACCTCTTTTGCCGAGGGACCACCAGCCCAGAAGCCGGCCAAACCCGACCGGCAGGCTGACGGGGCAGCCACCGCTGCCGCCGAGGGAACAGCCCGAAAGCCGGCCAAACCCAATCGGCCATCCGAAGCCGAGGGACCAGCCGGAAAGCCGACAAAGACCAACCATCCGGACCGGTCCGGTCAGGCACGGGAAGATCGATCAGGTGGAACGAACGACTCCATGGATTCGATCAGCATGGCGTTTGCTGACATGGGAGAGCGGGTCCAGGCCATGCGGATGCAAATGGCCAAGGTGCGACAGAGCGAATCCCCCGCCGAGTGGCGGCAGTTGCTGCGTGAACACAGCGAAACCATGCGCGAGGTCGTCCAACAAATGCAGGAACTGACGCAGGGCGTGTTGAACAATACGGAAACAGGGACCGCCGGTCAGGCGGCGGGGCACAAAAAAAGTCCAGCCGGGAGTGATGCCGGCATGACCAGGCATCAGGAACTCATGGAAAGACGACTGGCATTGCTCCTCAACCTGATGGAACAAATGGTGGTTCATGTGGATGCCGTCATGCTCGGGTCGGGTGGTGCCCACTAAAACCGGATTTCATGGCCGACCGCCTCGGCATGCAGGTGATCCCCATCCTTGATCCGTCCGGCCAGCATGCCTTCGGCCAGGGGGTCCTGCACGAGTTTTTGCATGACCCGTTTCAGGGGACGGGCACCATAGGCCGGGTCATAGCCTTTTTCAGCCAACAGATTGCAGGCCGATTCACCCAGTTCCAGGGTGATCTTGTGCGGTTCCAGAAGGGTGTGCAGCCGCTGCATCTGGATGGTGACGATGGCGTCCATCTGTTCCCGCGCCAGGCGGTGGAAAATGACCACGTCATCCAGGCGGTTGAGAAATTCGGGCCGGAAAAAACCCTGCAATTCGGCCATGACCAGATTGGACATGGTGGCGTGATCCTGGGTTCCGGTCATCTCCTGGATCAGGTGGGATCCCATGTTGGAGGTCATGACAATCAGGGTCTGCCGGAAATTGACGGTCCGTCCATGGCCATCGGTCAGACGCCCGTCATCCAACACCTGGAGCAGAACATTGAACACCTCGGGGTGGGCTTTTTCGATTTCGTCCAGGAGAACGACACTGTATGGACGCCGCCGGACCGCTTCGGTCAACTGTCCCCCTTCCTCGAAACCGACATATCCCGGGGGTGCCCCGAGCAGGCGGGCCACTGTGTGGCGTTCGGCATACTCGGACATGTCCAGGCGCACCATGGCCTGTTCATCGTCGAATAAAAACTCGGCAAGGGCCTTGGTCAATTCGGTCTTGCCGACCCCGGTAGGCCCCAGGAACATGAAGGAACCCAGGGGACGATTCGGATCCTGGATGCCGGCCCGTGCCCGCCGCACGGCCCGGGCAATGACCGACAATGCCTGGGGTTGTCCCACAATCCGCTCGGCCAGACGGGCCTCCATGTGGAGCAGTTTGGCTCGTTCCCCTTCCAGCAGGCGTGCCACCGGAATCCCGCTCCAGCGGGAGACAATGGCTGCAATGTCATCAACATCGACTCGTTCCCGCAACAGCCGGTTTTCGCTCTCTTTGGCGGTGGTCTGGGCCGCAGCGAGCCGGCGTTCGAGATCCGGAATGGTGCCATAACGCAGTTTCCCGGCCTCTTCGAGCAGATTGTGGCGCACGGCCTGTTCCAGTTCCTGCCGTTGCTGTTCCAGGGTCTCCTTGAGGGACTGGATTTCGGTCAAAACCGATTTTTCCTTTTGCCACAGGGATGTGAGACGGGTTGACTCCTCCTTGAGATTGCCGAGTTCCTGTTCCAGATGGGCCAGACGATCCCGGGAGGCGGGATCGGTTTCCCGGGTCAGGGCGGTGCGCTCGATTTCCAGTTGCAGTATTTTCCGGTCGATTTCATCGATGGCGCGGGGCTTGGAGGTGATTTCCATGCGAATGCTGGCGGCGGCCTCATCCATCAGGTCGATGGCCTTGTCCGGAAGAAACCGGTCGGCAATATACCGGTCTGCCAGGGTGGCTGCCGCGACAATGGCTCCATCGGTGATCCGTACCCCGTGATGCAGCTCATATTTTTCCTTGATGCCGCGCAGGATGGAGATGGCATCCGCCACGCTGGGTTCGCCCACCAGGACCGGTTGGAAGCGTCGTTCCAGGGCGGCGTCTTTTTCGACGTGTTGACGGTATTCATCCAGGGTGGTGGCTCCGACGCAGTGCAGATCGCCCCGGGCGAGGGCCGGTTTCAACAGGTTGGAAGCATCCATGGCTCCATCGGTGCGACCGGCTCCTACGAGTGTATGCATTTCATCGATGAACAGGATCACCCCGTGATTGGCATCCTGGACCTCCTTGAGAACCGCCTTGAGGCGCTCCTCGAACTCGCCCCGATATTTGGCCCCGGCAATCAGGGCACCCATGTCCAGGGCCACCAGACGTTTGCCCTTCAGGGATTCCGGTACATCGCCGCGCACAATGCGCAATGCCAGGCCTTCGATGATGGCGGTCTTGCCCACCCCGGGTTCGCCGATCAGGACCGGATTGTTTTTGGTCCGCCGGGACAATACCTGAATCGTGCGGCGAATCTCCTCGTCCCGGCCAATCACCGGATCCAGTTTGTTTTGCCGCGCCAGCTCGGTCAAATCCCGGGCATATTTTTCCAAAGCCTGAAACGTTCCTTCCGGATCCGGCGAGGTGACCCGCTGCTTGCCGCGCACCTCTTGCAAGGCCACCAGAAGATTTTTTTCCGTGGCCCCGGTCTGCCGCAAAAACTCTCCCCCCTTGCCCTCTTTTTCCCGGGCCATGGCCAGCAGAAAATGTTCTGTGGAGGTGTAGTCATCTTTCAATTGGGTTGCCAATTGTTCGGCATCCACCCACACCGCCTGAAACCGGCGCGAAGGAATGATCCGATCCGCCCCGCTGCCCACCACCTGGGGAAAGGCAGTCAGTGCCTGTTCCAGATTTTGTGCAAGGGAATCGGGATTGGCATTGACCTTTTCCAGAATGGCACGGGTCAATCCGTCACGCTGGGCCAGAAAGGCCAGAAGCAGGTGTTCCGGCTCCATCTGCTGGTGCGAGCGACTGGCAGCCAGACCAAGGGCGTTTTCAAAGGCTTCCCGGGATTTGGTGGTCAAACGTTCCTGGCGCAAGGTGGTTCTCCAAAAAATAACTTATGAAAGACTGGGAAGGGGGTCCAGGGGGAAGGGCTGTGCCCTTCCCCCTGGTGGGGGCCAGGGGCGAAGCCCCGAAAACGGAGCCGACAACCCGAACAAGGCCCGGAGGAGAGTTGAACACTCACTCCAAAACAAGTCCAAAACAAGTCCAAAACATTCAAGATGTCCAGGACATTCAAGACATATGCATGTCAAGAGGGTTTTGCAAGCCCCACCCGGGCCACAGTTTAATTTAATATTGATCCACACAATGCAATTGGAGGTTCGCTGGCACCAGCGTATCATGTATGATAAAGCATGATGGCATGGGATTTTGAACCTTTGTCAAGAAGGGAGCTAAAGATGGAACGTGTGACCATCACCTTGCCAAACGATATGGCCGCTACCATCAAGAATGCGGTCGAAAGTGGTGACTATGCATCCACAAGCGAAGTCGTGCGTGCAGCACTGCGCGACTGGAAAATGAAACGCACCTTGCATCTTCATGAACTTGCCGTACTCAAGGCCGATATTGACCTTGGGTTGGCCGATGTGGCGGCGGGTCGTGTGAAAGAATTTGATGCGGCACGCATCATTGAACGAGGAAAGAAGCTATTAGCCCGCTCATCCTCCGTCTGACCGACACAGCAGAAGCTGACCTTGCCGAAATTTGGTCTTTTGTTGCTTCTGAGTCCTCGGAAGCAACCGCAACACGATTGCTTGCAAAGATCGAGAATACCAGCCGATTGTTGTTGGAGTTTCCCCTCTCAGGAACGGCGCGAAACCAATTCGCGGCGGGTCTGCGTGTAATACTTGAGGGCAACTATGCTATTTATTACACGGTGTCCGAAGCGGAACTCGTCATTGTTCGTGTATTGCATGGCGCACGCGACACTGCCACACTGGCCAGACGGGGAGGGTTCATGTGAACACCCTTTTCACTCGTTGTTCATTTTGTCTCATGCTTGCTGATCCAGACATCCTGTAAACCTGCGGTTTTGCTGGATTCGAGATTTTGCCATTTGACAAAATTGTTTGCTTTGTTTACACGTGTTAGAAAACGCATTCCGTCTGCAAAAATGGTTATGCCAGTCTAGTGAGAAAAGGAAAGATAATATGGATGAGAACCTTGGTATAGTAGAAAGAATCAGGAAGATGGCTTTGGAAATTCTTGATAAAAGCCATAAAGGAAAGAGATTTTCAGAATTAAAAAATGAGATTATCAAAATTGATCCTTCTCTTAATCACAATACAATTAGAGGCGCAATTTGGAATTTAGATGCCGTTTTTTCGGATAAAGTTTCCAAGCCTGAAAAAGGTTTATTCATTTTTATTAAGTTTCAAGAAGAATTAAATAAACAGCAGGTTCCAATTAATGTTACGGATATTGAACAAGCAAAAAGAAGAGTTCCTGAAAGTGATTTTTATGAACCGTTTGCTGATTACCTTGTGGAACTTGAAGAAGTAACGGCTGCTATTAAACTTGGAAGGAATTTGTTTGGAAAAAAATGGGGCACTCCAGATGTTATCGGAAAAAAAGAATCAAGACCTAGCGATATAGTCAAGTTCACAACTGAAATTATTTCTGCTGAAATAAAGACAAATACTGATCAATTGATTACTGCTTTTGGACAAGCGTGTGCATACAAACTTTTTAGTCATAGAGTATATTTGGTTGTTCCTAAACAATTTTCAAATGAAGATAGATCCAGGCTTGATGCGTTATGTAAAATTTGCGGAATTGGTTTGATTACGTTCGATATGAATTCATCATCTAAGCCTGACTTTAATATTCTGGTTAGGTCTTTAAAACACGAGCCAGACATGTCATACACAAATGCTAACATGAAAATAATCGAAAAAGATTTATGGTCCTAATCATGGTCTCGGTTATTGGATGTGAACATTAAACAAAACGGTTTCATCTGTTTAATGTTTATGTTTCGGAATAAATATGTGCCGCTAGCCAAGGTCGCGTAACCGAAGTGGGTGGAAATCCCGTCTTGGAAGGTTGGCCAACCACTGGGGAGCGAGTCTTTGAAGAGAGGGTAGACTCTGACTTTAAGGAGTCTAGCAAAAATAAGTTGAACAGTTTACACGATACACATCAGGAAGTTACTGCTTGATTAACAATACGTTGTTCAAATTGTTTATGCCAGGTTCCCAAGGGCATGAGCCGCAAGTTTGAAGTGATTGAACCTTGTAATACGAATTAAAGGGGAAAGACAACGTTGTTTATTTAACGGAAATCAAAATGGGTGGTTGCGAAAGGCAAGTGACCGTCTGTTTCCTCGGGATCTGAGAGCATGGTGTGTCGAAGATTGGGGGTATGCGGTAACCTGGGAGACTTGAATAACGTTGAAGTCATTGGATGTGACGGACCAGATTCCGAAGGAACGGCTCATTTTGGCAAATGTGTGACAGTTCGTTTTGCGCCGCATCGATGATGGAGACCTTCAAAAATGGAATCAAATCCATTACCAACAGAAACAAACAGAGAAAACACTCTATCTCGGCAAGTTCCACTAGAAAAAAAGTGTGTTACTTGTGACCGGTTTTTTATCGGAATGGCAAGTGAAAAATACTGTGCAAGACACGAACCCGTACCCCAGATACCACAGGAAGAAGAACCGCAAAAGATCATGCAAAACTGCAAAATCTGTACAGTTATTTCAGGCATTATTGGAGCGATACCATCACTGATAGGATTATACGTATATATGAAAGAATTTCAAAGGCTTGATGGTTTTTGGGAAACGACTGGTTTTTTCGTGTTGATTGCAACAATATCGTGCTTGTTGGGTTTAATGTTGTTTCCATTCACTCATTTCATGCTTGGTTGGATGGGCACTATTTTGGAAAAGGAATAGATCGTTTTTGTACCCAAAGAATTTTCCGCATTGTTTTTATTAAATCGAAAAACTCATTGAGAGTTCGTTATTTTCTTTTCGAAACATTAAATTTTTGTTACGTTTTTGTTGGGAAAATATGGATATTCCTGAAATATTGTCTTCCTGGTTGACTAGATAATCTTGATTGAAGGAAAGTATTTCCAGATGATCATCATATATGATGTGAAGTTGATTTTCATAATGTTTCGAGCGGGGAAATATTCGCCAATTGATGGGTTCACCCGGCAGGGTAATTTCCTGGCCATGGCTTGGAAATACGACGATGGCATTTTCAAGCTCAACAACCATGCCAAAGCTGGCTGTACTGGCTGAAATGACAGAACCTTGCCAGGATGCAAAGTTGACCATTCCCACATGATGAATACGACTTTTTGGATCTTCTTCCCAGGGGCTGTATTTGACGACCTTGATGGCATTGGGTACAGCCTGGCAAAGTTTATCCTGTACACCCCAACAAAACCCATCGGAACCAAAAATTCGTGGGGCATTTTCTACCCGTTCAAAATGTCGTTCGGCTTCTCTGTCGTAGGTATTGTTGTCGTTATGTTTACTGAACTCAGCCAGATAACCTGATGTATCCGATGAGGCAAAAACGCTCCAGTAGGCCCAACCGCAATCCCGACAAACGGTGCTGGAAAGCTGGTGAGGGTTTTTTTTATCAAAATCGATTGCACAAAATAGATGATCGATGGCTCCAAATCGAAGATTGAGATCGAATTCATACAATCCTTCGGAACCAGCCGCCATGGCCAATGCGCCATAAGCGGCAGACAGACCAAGAACCGGGCCATCCCATTTTTTCTCCACAATTAATTTAATTTCCTGATCATTCAATAAATTTTGAACTTCTCCAGAATATAAATAATCGCTTCTTTGAAATGCGCATTCAAAAGCAATTTTTATTTTTTCAGGAATCCGCCATGAAAATATCAATCTATCCCAGTCCAAAGACCGAATATCGCCATTGATCCCGAAAAGATAGATGCGGCCCTTATAAATAAATGAATCCCAGTATTTCCCAGGAATGCACATTTTTACAGGTTGCATGGTTGCCCCTTTGCAATCAAAGGGGCATATGTTTTTGGACACAGGTTGCTTCGGTATTTTTCATGTTTTCCGGTCTGGCATGGTCTGGAAAAACCGGCGGTCGGACAAGGCGATATGGGTATTGACCCATTCGTAGAGAAAATCCAGAATCCGCTTGGCGAGGACGACTCTTTCCAGATTGTCGTCAAGCGTTACAAACTTTTCTGCAAATTCGATCATGGTATTTTCAAACTGGCGATGCTCCATGGCATGATTTGACACGTCTTGATAATGCGATGTTTGCATCAGCTCTTCTTCGTAGGCAAAGTGCGTGGCTGTATAATCCTCGATCAGTTTGAAAATGCTTTCGAGATGCGCAAAATCGATGCCCTCGTCACGTCCGCCGCTTTTTTTGACCAGACGTTGCAGCCCCGTCATGACGAAAAAGAGCATTTCGTGTTGAAAATCAATTTCCGGATGTCCGAGGAGGATTCTTTCTGGCAAAAATTGATATTTCATGGGCTGACTCGGCAATGGTTTGCGGGATGGTTTTGAATGGCTCCTGGTCTGTCTTTGCGCTCTCAGGCTCTTTTTCAGTGTACTCCATTTCAGGATATAAATCCATTTCTCTTTCTGTCGGGGCAACGGGGGATACCTTGTGGCACCGTGGGGTTTCCGTTAGGGTAGCGGGTGACTTGGGGAGGGGCCTCCCCGAAGAAAACGTTAATGAGCAAACCGAGGTCACATCATGTTCGAAGGCGTTATTTGCGCCTTGATCACCCCTTTTCGGGACGGTCGTGTGGACGGCCAGTCCATGCGGCGTCTGATCGAGTATCAGATCAGCCAGGGTGTCCAAGGCATCGTTCCCTGTGGAACCACCGGTGAATCGGCGACCCTCTCCCACGACGAGCATCGGGAGGTGATTCGTCTCTGCCTGGAATATGTCAACGGGCGCGTGCCGGTCATTGCCGGGACCGGTTCCAACTCCACGACGGAGTCCATCAACCTGACCCGCTTTGCCCGTGAAGCGGGGGCCAGTGGCGCACTGCTCATCACCCCCTACTACAACAAACCCACCCAGAATGGTCTGGTGGCCCACTATCGTGCCGTGGCCGAGGCCGTGGACATTCCCCTGGTGCTGTACAATGTGCCGGGTCGCACGGCGGTGGACATGCAGGCCGAAACCGTGGCCCGTCTGGCGGAACTGCCGAACATCGTTGCCGTCAAGGAGGCCACCGCCAACATGGAACGCGCTTCGACCATTCGTGCCCTGTGCGGCGACAAGATTGCCCTGTTGTCGGGTGATGATGCCACCTTCATGCCTTTCCTGGCCATTGGTGGAAGAGGGGTCATTTCGGTGTCGGCGAACGTGGCCCCGGGTCGCATGGTGGCCATCTACAAACACTGGCGGGCTGGTGCCAGCAAGGAGTCCCTCCGGGAACACGATGCCCTGCTGCCCCTCAACCAGAAACTGTTCTGTGAAACCAACCCGATTCCAATCAAGGCAGCCGCCCATATGCTGGGATTGAGCGGACCTGAAATCCGGTTGCCACTGACACCCATGTCTGAAAATCACCGGGAACCTTTGCAACGCATTTTGCGCAACCTGGGCCTGTTTGAACAGGTTGCCCCGTTCATCAACTGACAGGCAAAGGCCGGCATGGAAATCCGGGGGGAAGTGGGCTTCTGAAGCCTTTCCCCCCGGTGTGGTCCGGGGCTTCAGCCCCAAAGCAGACATATCCGTGATTTTTTCGTAACTATTCAGAACCCCTTCATTAAAAGGATTTGACATGGAAGACTTTGTTGGGGCTCCGCCCCAAACCCCGCCAAGAGGAAGGGCACAGCCCTTCCTCCTGGACCTCCTTCCCAGTTTTTCAAACGTTTACTAAAACAGGGGGGCTGAATAGTTACATTTTTTCTGTGAATTATCGTCGATTATCGGGCATCGGTCTGGCGGTCACTCTGGTGGCCGTGGGTGCCTGTTTTTTGTTGGCACAGTTGTTTGAAGATCATGGGCAAAGGAGTCATAAAACTGTTTCTGTTGCCGACCGGGATGCTTTTCTGGTGCGTGGCAGGCAGGTTGCCTTGGCCTGCATCGGTTGCCATGACCTCTCCCCGCGACGGCACCCGAGCCGGAATGGCCCTCCCCTCTGGGGCATCATCGACCAGCCGGCGGGACGTTATCCGGGATTTGCCTATTCCGGGGAATTTCTGGCCATCGTCGGACAAAATTGTCTGGTCTGGACCGAAGGTGCCCTGAGCCGTTTTCTGACCCATCCGCGTGCCCTGCATCCGGACACGTTGATGAAACATTCCAGCGTGGGCAATCCCCGGGAGCGTCGTGACCTGCTGCTTTACCTGTTGACCCTGACGGATGGCAAGGCGGCCGCTTCAGCCGGGGCCTCGACACCTTCCAGGTCACCGGCACCGACAGCGAACGTTCCGGGCGAAGCCGAGGCCAGCCTGGAAGGGAACCAGGCGGATTTGATGGAAATCGGCATTCACGAGGCGGAAAAATGCCGTGCCTGTCACGACCTGACCGACCGGCAACGCAATCTGGTCGGTCCCCATCTGTGGGGTGTGGTGGGACGCACGGCCGGATGGGTCAATGGCTACTGCTATTCGGTTCCCTTTCTGCAAAAAACCGGGCAAAAACTGGTCTGGGACGAACAGAGTCTGTATCTTTTCCTGGCAGCGCCCAAGACATTCATACCCGGCACGAAAATGTTGTTCGACGGCATTCCCAAAGCCGAGTATCGGGTCGGCCTGATCAACTATCTGCGCTCCCTCAAACCGCAGCGGTCTCTTCCGTGAGCATGACATATTATGGATTCCGAACTTCCAGAACGCCTGATCTCCGCCCAACCCGAGACCGGGGAGGTCAGTGGCGAAAGCACCCTGCGTCCGCGCCGCCTGGAAGAGTTCATCGGGCAGGAAAAGTTGAAAAACAATCTCCGGGTATTCCTGACCGCTGCCCGGGAGCGGTCGGAATCCCTGGACCATGTGTTGCTGTTTGGACCACCTGGTCTGGGCAAGACAACCCTGGCGCAGATACTGGCCGCCGAAATGGGGGCCAACCTGCGGGCCACTTCGGGACCGGTGATCGTCAAGGCCGGGGATCTGGCGGCCTTGCTGACCAATCTGAACCAGGGCGATGTGCTGTTTGTGGATGAAATCCATCGCCTGAATCCGGCTGTGGAAGAAATTCTCTATCCGGCCATGGAGGATTTTCAGTTGGACATCATGATCGGGGAGGGGCCTTCGGCCCGTTCGGTCCGGATCGATCTCCCCCGCTTCACCCTGGCCGGAGCCACCACCCGGGCCGGCATGCTGACCAGTCCCTTGCGGGATCGTTTTGGAATTCTGGGCCGCATGGAGTTTTATTCCGCCGCCGAGCTGACCCGGATCGTGCAACGGGGTGCCACCCTGTTGCAGGTGCCTGTCACGGTGGATGGTGCCGAAGAGATTGCCCGGCGGGCACGGGGAACACCCCGCATTGCCCTGCGTCTGCTGCGGCGAGTCCGCGATTTTGCCCAGGTATTGGGCAGTGGCCAGATTGATCGTGCCATGGCCGACCGCGCCCTTTGGTTACTGGAGGTGGATGCCAAAGGGTTGGACGGCATGGATCGCAAGCTCCTGCACACCATCATCACCAAATTTGGCGGTGGTCCCGTGGGACTGGATACCCTCTCTGCGGCCATCGGTGAAGAGCGGGATACCATCGAAGATGTCATCGAACCTTATCTGCTCCAGGAAGGGTTTTTGGATCGCACGCCACGTGGTCGTCGTGCCACTGCGGCGGCTTTCACCCACCTGGGTCACCCGCAACAGGGGAGCCTGCTGTAAATGACTGCGACACCGTTTCAATGGCCCGTGCGGGTCTACTATGAGGATACCGACGCCGCCGGAGTGGTCTACCATGCCAATTATCTGCAATTCATGGAACGCTGCCGCACGGAGTGGTTGCGTTCCCTGGGGATCGACCAGCAGCGCTTTTTTCGGGAGACCGGTCTGCAATTTGCTGTGGCGCACATGGAAATTGCCTTTCTGGGACCGGCACGCCTGGACGATTTATTGACGGTCACCACCCGGCTGTCAACGCTCCGACGCGCCAGCATTCATCTTGAGCAGGAAATTTTGCGTCCGGCGGACCAGTCAACCCTGATCCGGGCCACTGTCCGTATTGCCTGCATCGATGCCCGGTTTCGTCCGCAACGGATCCCCGGCGGCATTCTTTCTCCAGAAGTAACGATTCAGCCCTCTCCATGAAATAACGGTAACTGTTCAGCCTTCCCATTCGAAACGTTTGAAAAACCAGGATGGAGGTTCAGGAGGAAGCGGCTTTGCCCTTCCTCCTCAAGATGCATCGCTTTTGGCACCCCGAATGAGATAGAATGGCAGGGTCTGAAGGCTGAAGATGAGAGCAGGAGGCTGAAGAAGGGCTGGACATGCGGCAGTACGGAACCTTTTTGAGAAGATATATTTTGATTTTGGCATAAAAAATGCGGTAGATCACACCCAGGCACGGAACGGGCCGCAGGGAACAACACAACCCCCATGGAAGGGAAAGAATTGCCATGATGAACGAAGCCCTGGCTACCCATAGCATTTGGGATCTGGTCATGCAGGCCGGATTGCTGGTGAAACTGGTCATGCTGGGTCTTTTGGGAGCGTCCCTCGTCTCCTGGGCCATGATTTTTGACAAATGGCGACGCTTTCGCCGCATCACCCGGGAGTCGGACGAGTTTGAGGAACGGTTCTGGAGTGGTGGCAATGTGACGGCGTTTTATCAGACGGCCTCGCAGGAGTGGCCGGACTGCCCGATTGTCACCATGTTTACCACCGGATTCCGGGAGTGGAAGCGCTGGGAAAGCGGCGAACGGACCGGCGGCGCGGCCCGGGATGCCAGCGAAACCGGGGATCTGGTTTCCAGCGTGCGCCGGGCGATGACCGTGGCCCTGAACCGGGAGATTGATCAACTGGAACGGGGTTTGACCTTTCTGGCCACTGTGGGTTCCACGAGTCCGTTCATCGGTCTGTTTGGTACCGTGTGGGGCATCATGAACGCCTTCCGTGGTCTGGCCGGGGCCAAGACCACGACCCTGACCATGGTGGCTCCCGGCATTGCCGAGGCCCTGATTGCCACGGCCATGGGCCTGGTGGCTGCCATTCCGGCGGTGATTGCCTTCAACAATTACTCTGCCGAATTGCGCCGTCTCAACCAGAAGATGGACAACTTCGGTGCCGAATTTCTCAACATCATCGAACGGCGGGTTGCCCGCATGAGAAGGAGCGCCTGATGGGTATGGGAGCCTCCATGGGCTCGGGCCGTCACGGTCCCATGAGCGATATCAATGTCACCCCGCTGGTTGACATCATGCTGGTGCTGTTGATCATTTTCATGGTGGCAGCCCCATTGATGAGCCAGGGAGTGGAAGTGGAATTGCCCGAAGCCCAGGCCAATCCCATGAGTTCGGATCAGGAACCCATGGTGATTACGGTCACGGCCAACGGCACCCCCTCCATTGAAGGCCAGATGGTGAGCATGGAGCAGTTGTCTGTGCGCATCCGGGCCGTCAAACTGGCCAATCCGCGTCTGCCCGTCTATGTCCGGGGTGACCAGCGGGCCAATTACGGGGCTGTTGCGCGCGTTTTGGTTGAAATGCAACAGGCCGGTGTCACCGAAATCGGTTTCATAACCGAACCTCGGTAGCCTGGATCCAGGTCCATGGTATCCAAAGACTCCCTGTTATGGTCCATCGCCGCGCATATCGTGGCCCTTGTTCTTATATTTTTCATGCCACAGCCTTCTCCTCCCAGGGAGATTTCCAGCAAGCCGATGACCGTCAATTTGATCCAGGCCCCCAAGGTGAAACCGGAGACTCTGGCAGCCAAACCGACCCAGAAAAACACGCCGGAACCACCCAGGCATTCCGAGCCGCAGCCGGATCACTCTGCTCCGCCACCACCGCCAGCAACCAGGGAGTCAGCCCGGCAGGATCCCAAACCGGAACCTCCGAAACCGGAACCGCCCAAAAAAGAGCCGCCCAAAAAAGAGCCGCCGAAGCCGGAGCCGCCGAAGCCGGAGCCACCGAAGCCGGAGCCGCCGAAGCCGGAGCCACCGAAGCCGGAGCCACCGAAGCCGGAACCACCGAAGCCGGAGCCACCGAAGCCGGAACCACCCAAAGCGGTCAAAATTGAAGAGGCCAAAATCAAGGAAAAAGAGAAGGCCGATCAGGCCCTGAAGGAAGCGCAGGCCAAAAAGGAAAAAGAGAAGGAAAAAGCCAATCTGGCCCTGAAAGAAGCTCAAATCAAAAAGGAAAAAGAAAAGGCTGACCTGGCCCTGAAGGCTGAACTGGCCCTGAAAGAGAAAGAGTCGCTCATCAAGAAGGAAAAGGAAGCCCAGGAGAAAAAGGCCAGGGAGGCCCAGGCGAAGAAAGAGGAAGAGATCAAGAAGGCCAAGGAGGCCCAGGCGAAGAAAGAGGAAGAGATCCGGAAAGCCAAAGAGGCCCAGGCGAAGAAAGAGGAAGAGATCCGGAAAGCCAAAGAGGCCCAGGCGAAGAAAGAGGAAGAGATCCGGAAAGCCAAAGAGGCCCATGCGAAGAAAGAAAAAGAAGAGGAAGAAATCAGAAAGGCAAAGGAAAAAGCGGAACTGGAAAAAAAGAAAAAGAACGAACCACAATGGTCTGACATCACCAGGATGATCCAGGACGATTTTGCCGGGACCACGACCAAAGAACCGCCACCGGCGCTTGCGCCGCCGACGCCGGAGCGTGCCCCGGCCCAGGTCCAGAAGCCGGCCCAGCAGTCGGCCCAGCAGCAGACCCAGGCCCAGGCCCCCGTGCAGGGTCAGCAGGTCAGCCGCCTGCAGGTGGAGACCTACAAGAGGAATGTGGAATACAAGGTTCGAACCAGTTGGACCAAGCCAACCGGCATGCTGAACGAAGCCCAGTTGGCCGTCACCGTCCGCGCCAAGGTGGCCCCGGATGGACGCCTGTACGGCCCAGTGATCGTTCGTTCTTCAGGTGCGGAGGCGTTTGACCGCTCTGTGATGACGGCCATTCACAAAGCCCCTGATCTGCCCGTGCCGCCCCAGGGGTGTCAGGAGTGTCTGGAAATTGTATTCGTGTTTCGAGCCAGTGATGTTTTCTGACCAGTTAGAGGCTGTCTAATAACATGTTGATTTCAAAAAAAACGAATCCATTTTTTTTATCCGAGGGTTGATAGACAGCCTCTTGGAGATCGTAAGCGGGTTTTTCAGCCGGCACTGTTTTCTGCCCGGTGGCGTTGCAGTGACACCGTAACAATATTTGCGAGGTTTTGATGATGGACTTGAAGTCACTCCAGACAATCAGACACTCTTCCAGTCTGCCGATCATGCGTGTTGTGGATTGCATGCGACTGGGGCGAAACAGTGTCCGACGGGCCGGGATGGCATGGCTGGTTGTACCGGTCATGCTGGTCTTGCTGGTCCTGGCCGCACCGCTCCATGCAGAACTCGTCATCGACATTCGGGAGGCGGGCTTGAAGCGCATGCCCATTGCCCTGCCTCCCTTCGTCGATCTGAGTTCGCGGGGCGAATTCATGGCGGGCAATCGTCTGGGGCAACAGCTTGTCGGGGTGATCACCTCGGATCTTGAACGTTCCGGTCTGTTCCGGGCCATCGATCCCCGTGCCTTCATGCAGGATTCCGCCACCCTGTGGCAATCCGGTCCCAACTATCGGGTCTGGCGGCAACTGAATGCGGAAGCCATTCTCTCTGGAGCCATTCAACAAAACGGGGATGAATTGACCGCATCCTTTTTTCTGTACGATACCTTTCAGGGCAAGCTGTTCGGCAAGGGGAAACGGTTTTCGGCTCCCCTCAAGGACATACGCCATCTGGCGCATCGCATATCGGATGAAATCTACTCCCGTCTGACCGGGGAGAGCGGATATTTTTCGTCCCGCATCGCCTTCATTGCCCAGAAAGGCCGTCACAAGTGGCTGGCCATGATGGACCAGGATGGTGCCAACCGCCTGGATCTGACCTACGATGCCAACCATCTGGTCCTGACGCCCCGTTTTTCTCCGAATGGGGAAAATCTGTTTTACATTTCCTACGAGACCAACCAGCCACGCATTTTTCGCTGGTTGATCTATCAGGGAAAACGCATCCAGCAGGGTGAATATCCGGGACTCAACAGCGCCCCCTCCTGGTCGCCGGATGGGCGCTACATGGCCATGACCCTGACCAAGGATGGCAATGCCGAAATCTACGTCAAGGATCTGCAAACCAACAATCTGGCCCGCCTGACGCACGACAATGCCATCGATACCTCCCCCTCGTGGTCCCCGGATGGTCGCCGTATCGTGTTCAATTCCGACCGGGCCGGTTCACCGCAGATTTATACCATGAACGTGGACGGCTCCAATGTCCGGCGGATCACGTTCGAGGGACGTTACAACTCGGCCCCGGCCTGGTCGCCGCGTGGTGACCTGATCACCTACGTCAAAGGAGGAGATGGACATTTCCGGATTGCGGTCACCGATCCCTCCGGCAATCGTTCCCGTACCCTGACCAATTCGTGGATGGACGAATCTCCCACCTGGTCACCCAATGGCCGTGTCATTCTCTTCTCCCGACAGTCAGGGGATTTGACACGACTTTACACCATCGATCTCACAGGTCATAATGAACAGGCAGTACCTGTCGGGGATAGTCTGGGTGGATCCGACCCTTCCTGGTCCCCCCTGATTCGCTGACAGGCCACCCGCACATAATGGACATTTTTGTCAGGGAGATAAGTCGCATGAAGCACACTGGAATTCTGATCGCAGGCCTGCTGACACTCGGCCTTTTGACAGGGTGCGGTTCAACACCGAAAAACGGACCGGAATCCGGCCCCGGCGGCAGCAGCGAACTGGGCGGCCCCGGTGGCGGTCCGGGCGGCGTCGGAGCAGGCATGGATCGCCTGGGTGGCAGCGGGTCCGATCTTGATCGTGCCGGCGGCGGAGCCGGTGGTGACAGTGCCGGTTTTGATGGTGCCGGCGGTATGGGTGGTCGCGGCGGTGCCGGTGGCGAACCCGAACACCGGATCTACTTTGATTTCAACAGCGCCTCCATCACCCCGGAAAGCGGTCGTACCCTGACCTCGAATGCACAATGGATCAAGGCCAAAAATCCCAAGGAAGTGGTCATCGAAGGCCATTGCGACGAACGCGGGACCCGTGAATACAACCTCGCCCTGGGACAAAAACGCGCCGATTCCGTCAAACAATTCCTCTCCTCCCAGGGAGTCGATTGGTATCGCATCCGGACCGTCTCCTATGGCAAGGAACGGCCTCTGGTTTACGGACATGACGAATTTGCCTGGGCCAAAAATCGCCGGGCAGAACTGCGTGCCCAATAACGCCTCATTCCGGGGAAGGGGAAGGTGACCATGGCTGAATATCACCCTTGGAACATGTCCTGGCCATTTTCGGAAGGGTTCTTTCCCCGTCTTTCCCTGGTCTCTCTGTTACTGCTGGCGGGGTGTGGTGCCCCCCCGCCAGCGGCAGGACCTGCCCCGATCCGCACCGAAGAAATCTCTCAGGAAGCTCCCCCTCCCCTGGACAAGGAAGTCAAACGCCTGACCAAAACCGTGACGGAATTGAGCCGCTCTGCCGAGAACAACCGGGTTGGCAGCACGGAAATGCTCAAGCGTTTCGAACTGATGGAAAAAGAGCTGAATACCCTGCGGGGAGATCTGGAAGTTGCCCGGCATACCAATCGTCAGTTGCTGGAGCAGGTTGCCAGCCTGAACCAAAGACCTGTCCAGCCTTCGCTGCCGGCAACCATGCAGCCGGCAGCCATGCAGCCGGCAACCGGCGTGGAAATCGAACCCGGGGCCGTGGTTTCTGCCACAGATCCCGCATCTGCGCCACCACATCCCGTCACGACTGCGGCCACCCCAGCACCGGCCAAAACCGAAACGGCCAAACCGGTCGCCGTCCAGGCGGTTCCTCCTGCGGCTGCATCTTCCACTGCGGCACAACTGGTCGCAGCCCGGTTGCCAGCCGCAGCTTCACCCAAAATTTCCGGGCAAAAACCGGCCTCGGCAGATCAGGCCTACAAAGAGGCCTTCCTCAACCTGCGCAGCGGCCAGTACACCCTCGCCGGAACCGGTTTCCGGAATTTCCTCAAATGGTTCCCCGAGGATGAAAAAGCCCCCAAGGCCCAGTATTGGATCGGCGAGACCCACTATGTTCAGCGGCAGTTCCGGGAGGCCCTGCAGGAGTTCAACCAGGTTCTCATGCGCTGGCCAAAAAATGATATCGTCCCTGCCTGCCTGCTCAAAATGGGTTTTTCCCTGTACGAACTGGAAGAGTGGGCCAAATCCCGCGATATTCTGAACCGCCTCATCAAGGAATTTCCCGGATCCCCGACCCTGAACGATGCCCGCAAGCGCCTCAAAATGATCGATACCCAATTGAAGGGACAGCCTCCGCAAGGGAAAAAAGAGGGAACGTGAGTAGCCCGGGGAAAGCCGTCGTCCTGCTTTCGGGCGGGCTTGATTCAGCCATTTGTCTGGCCCTCGCAAAAAACAGTGGCTTTGAACCCTGTGCCCTGACCCTGCAATACGGCCAGCGGCATCTGACCGAAATCCAGGCATCCCGTGATGTGGCACTCCGGCAACAGGTTCAAAAACACCTGATTCTGAACGTTGATCTGGGAGCCATGGGGGGGTCGGCTCTGACCTCTTCGGAATTTTCCGTACCCAAAACCGGTCTCGGTGCCGGAATTCCGGTCACCTACGTGCCGGCCCGCAATACCATCTTTCTGGCCCTGGCCCTGGGCTGGGCCGAATCCCTGGGTGCCCAGGATATTTTCATTGGGGTCAATGCCGTGGATTATTCCGGCTATCCGGATTGTCGCCCGGCTTTTATCGATGCCTTTGAACGCTTGGCCAATCTGGCCACCCGGGAAGGGGTTACCGGGCATGCCTTTCGCATCCATGCCCCCTTGTTGCATTTGTCAAAAGTGGCTATTATTCAAAAGGGTTTGGATCTGGGGGTTGATCTTTCCGTGACGCGCTCCTGCTACGATCCCGATCTGGAAGGACGTGGCTGTCGTTTGTGTGACGCCTGCCGGTTGCGTCTGAAGGCATTCCAGGAGGCAGGTGTGCCAGATCCGGCTCCCTATCAGGCACTTGCCGCCTCTTGCCAGCCGTGAGCTGCGATCCTCTGCTGACCCGTTTTCGAGCTGTGATCACTCCTTTGCTGCCGGATGGGGGAGGTCTGGTTGTGGCAGTCTCCGGCGGGCCGGATTCCATGGCCCTGCTGCATCTGCTGGTCCGGTCGGGTTTGCCCGGTCGGCATGCCTGTGTCGTGGCCCATTTTGACCATGCCTTGCGCCCCACCTCCGGCGATGATGCCCGTTTTGTCGGCGATGCCGCGACCTGCCTGCAACTCCCATTTTGTGTCGAACGCTGGCAGGAACCGTTGGCCGTGGGAAATCTCCCGGAACGTGCCCGTCTGGCCCGCTATCATTTTCTGGAACAAACCGCCCACCGCACCGGGGCAAAAGCCATATTGACCGGCCATCAACAGGATGATCAGGCCGAAACCTTTCTGGAAAGATTGCTGCGCGGCAGTGGTGTCCGTGGCCTGGGTTGCATGGCTGCGGTTCGTCCCCTGCGTTCAAATCCGGAAACGGGACCCGAATCGCTTCCGGCAACCCCCCTCACCCTGGTGCGCCCCCTGCTCACTTTTCGTCGTGCGGCTTTGCGTCAATGGTTGCAGGCCAATTCATTGACCTGGAGGGAAGATCCCGGCAACCTGGATCTGCGCCGCCAGCGCAGCCGTCTGCGCCTGAAAGCCATTCCCTGCCTGACCGCACTCAACCCGGACGATGATCCGATTCCCCGTCTGGCCACCACTGCCGAGCGGTTGCAGGACGCCGAAGTGGCCCTGGAGTGGACCTGGCAACGCCTGCGCCAGGATCTGGATTGGCAAACCCCGGAAAAGACCACCTTGACCCTCTCCCATGCCCGTCTCATCGAACTGCCTGCCGAATTCATCCGGCGAACCCTGGTACACGGTCATGCCACCGTGACCGGTGACCCTTTTCCTCCAGGTGCCCGGGCCATGGCCGGCTTCATGCACCATCTGCACCTGAAGCAGAAAAACTGGTCCATGCGGGTGCGCGGCATGACCATCCAGCGGGTTCGGGAGCGGTTGATTTTTCGTAAGAATATTTAAAAAAATTCAGGAAAAAATTCCTTGAACTCGGCCAATCGTTGCAAATGATCCCGTACATCGTCATACGTCAGTCGGCTTTTGACTTCCACCAATGCTGCCGAATCGGTGTTCGAAACCAGCAGGTCAATCTCCATGTGACGATTGCCTGGAAGCTCGGCCTTGACCCGGGGACTGACCTTGTGAATCAGGATACCCCGCTCGGCAAACAGGGTTTTGCAGGCTGGCGCAACCAGACCTTCCACAAACTCTCCCCAGCGTCCTCCCATCTGGCCAACCTGTTTTGAAACTTCCTTGATCTTCCGGTCGGTCTCCTGAAACTTCCGGTCGGTTTCCTGGAATTTCCGGTCGGTTTCAGCACTGTTTTCCCGAATTTGTCTTTCGGTCTCGGCACTGTTTTCCCGCAAAATCCGTCTGGTTTCGTGGAGATCGTGTTCGAGGCTGACTTTTGATTCCTGGAACAACCGGTTGGTTTCCTGGAACAGTTTCCAGATATCATCCATGGTCAAGGATTGGGGCATGAATGGACTCCCGACAGTAAACGGCGTTCTCCCTACCATGCTGGGTACCAGAATATATTTATTCGTGGAACAAAACAGGATGTGAGAATCAAGCCTGCATGGCAAAGATGCGTTTTGCAACCTGCGAATCCATGTGAACCTGCCGAAATTTAGGAAGCAGTGATAAAGCAATCAACGTTTGGTTCTGACAACACGGAATCCGATATCAAAGCTCCGGTATTCAGGATCATAGCCATTTTGGTCTACAGAGTGCATATAGGCTGGAATCTCCCGATCACCACTTGGTTTGACTCGATAGAATCCTTCTGAAGATTCCTGTGAGTTGGTATGAGATGGCTTGGCATCATTTTTGTTGATCCAATCTGCTACCCATTCCCATACGCTCCCACTCATATCGTACAGTCCCAACTCGTTTGCATCCTTTTGACCCACTGGACGGGTCGGATGAAATACATCCTTAGACCAAATTTTAAGATCAAATCCCCTACAATACGTTTCCGTTTTACCCCTGTTCCGGCATGCATACTCCCACTCTGCTTCTGTTGGCAAACGGTATTTGCTGTTTCTATCCATATTCAATTTTTTGAGGAATTCTTCAATATCATTCCAGGATACCTGCTCCACCGGACATTTGTCGCCGCAGGCATTGAAAGAGGGGTTGTTCTTCATAATTTTTCTCCATTGCTCTTGCGTCACCTGATACTTTCCCATCTCAAAACCGTCCAAACAGACATCCTGTGCCGACCTGTTTTTACCAATTCCTGCACCACCCCTCATCTTGAAACAACCCCCAGGTATGTGTACGAACTCCATTCCGGTCAATGTTTCAGGAGGTGAGACCGGTACACGCCGCACCGTTACGTTATCATCCACCGATGCAGCGGCCGACACAGCCGATTTTTCTTTCAATTTGTCCAGACGGTTTCGCGCCAGAGGAGCATAGTCTCCTTGCGGATATTTATTTAAGTACCATTCATAACCGCTGACTGTATTGTCCTTTTCTGCAGATTGCCACAAAATGCTTTCCCGGTCCGATTGCATACCGCCTGGTGCTGATCTGTTTGCCTCGGTTTGATTTGCTGGTGCTGTTTGGAAATAAAAATCCCCATCCGTCTGATCGTACAACGCCGGATTTTGTTGATGTCCTACACTGGCAGCTTTCAATTTCACCTCTAGTCGCACTTCTTTCACCATTTCATCGACGCGAAGCCCCGGTTTTCGTATCACCTTCAGGAATTCCCGCGTAAACAGCCCATTCTGATCACGATCCTCATCGTTTAATTTATCCAGTGCCTCCTCGTTCGATCCCGCCGAATAAATCACCATCAACCCATTTGGTGCTGACAATGTTGTCAAGCCCCGAGTCGTACTGATATTCCGCCCATTCTTCCGAAACGGATTGTTCCGGCACGCATCAATAATCGCCATACTGAACTTCGCTCGTGTCTGTGCAATCCGGTTCAGAATGCTGCTCAGCTCCAGACCATCGTTCACAACATCGCTCTCTCGTTCTGCATCCAAATCCACCGGCAGGAGATAATTCGTACCTCCCAATTGTATTCCATGACCAGCATAAAACAATACAGCCACATCTCCTCCGGAGAGACGACTTACAAACTCATCTACAGCCCGGTTCATGGTTTTCCGATTCGCGTTTGTACGCAGGATGACATCAAAACCGAGTTTTTTCAGTTCATGTCCCACGGACTGGGCATCACTGACTGCCTTGTTCAATGGCAAAATAACCTGATAGGAATTATTGCCAATCACCAAAGCCATCCGCTTTTCAGCCAATACTTTCTCCGGCAGAAAAATCAACATGATGAAAACCACGGCCTCTATCAAATATTTTGCATGCAACCAGATCATGGACATGCCTCCTCAGCGTATGGCTCTGCAAAAATTCCTGATTCAACCCGGATTCAAGAGAACAAATGAACATTTACCGACAAGGCTGTCAAACCTGGATTTCACAAACTGTTCAAGGTGACAAGATGAAAAATTATTAATGTCTTAAATAATTTTAATCTTGCAGCATTCCCCGCGCAAATCAGAAACCAGATTTTCCGATCTCACTACCCATTCAGATTCGACGTGTCGGAAGCATGGGCGCAGACTTTGCCATGACTTCCCAATCTTGTTAATATCTCAACCTGCCCCGGTTCAAGTGAAAAGACCAGCTTGGCCTTTTCGGTCAAACCCCTTCTCCTGGACGCAGCTTAGGCCGTTTCACAAACACAAGCAAGATCTGATCTATCACCATGACCCACAATCAAACTCTACGAAATATTGATTTCAAATATATTTATAAACATTTCTTATGCCAACCACGCAAGAGAAATCCTGAAATATTCGCCGAAAAACAATTGGTTATAAAATTTGACGATGAATCATGGGATCACCAAACAGGGCAAATGGATGATGCCCATTTTCACTCTACCCACGTGGAACAGCGAGGATTCCGATGTTTTTTTCCGAACCGTGTGCCAGGGCGGTCAATTCCAATCTACGGCAGATCAACCCGGATACCTTATGCAGTTGATCGTCATTGGTCAGCAATACCGCGCCAAGGATGGTGGCACTGGCAGCAATGAGAGCATCCGGAATCTTGAGTCGATAGATGCGGCGGAACCTGATGGCAGTTTCCTTGATTTCATTCGATAAACCAATGTGTTGAACGTTGGTGAGGAAACGCACCAACCAGGCTTCCTGTTCGCTCAGCAAGCCGGGGAAGCTGCGCAATTCGATTTCGGTGATGAACGAAATCGCCATGCGGCCCGGGGGCAAGGGATCCTTCAATAATCCCTTATGCAAATAGATGACGGCGTTGGTGTCGAGCAGGAAGTTCAGCGATCCCATGACTGATCCCATTCATGGCGCTGTTGCTGTTGCCAGGCCACGGGATCGTCCATGGGCCAGTCGATGGTTCCAGCGAAGGCCATCAACCGTTGCGAGTCATCCTGGTCAGATTCTGTTTTTTCGACGGGTTCCGACAACAGCACGATGATTCTGGCCTTGCGTCCGAAGGCCTCATGGAACGCTTCCGGCAATTTGCCGTCGGCGGGCAGGACGACTTCATCTTCTATGGCATACAACATGGATTTTTCCTCCATCAGTGGTTCCGGGATCAGGAACGATTCTGGCTGCCATCGACCATTTTATTGATACGAACAAAATGGTCCACCGCATTTTCACTCCAGCTTCGTCACCGCCTGGGGTAAGGTCGTTGGCGCGTCATTGTTGGCGATGGGTGTCAGGAGATCAGGGAATTGACTCCTGAACCAGTGATCATGAATCAATATATATTTTGTGGAGTGGCGAGGGCAGGGACTACGACAGGTCTGCATCACAATCTCTTGGCGCGGTGCAGCCGCAACCAGGATTGGAAAGGAGGCGTTTCACCCTGCAGGGTGCATGCTCATATCTGAAAAAGGAACCATTGAACTTTTTCAGAGAGATACCTATCCTGGTCCAGGTCGGGGGAAAAAGGCGGATCGGATACCTTTGAACGTCTGGGGTCCGGACATGGCAGGCAGGAGGTTTTTTTGAACGGATTTTACAAGAGTCTCTCTCTTTGGCTGGTCATCGGCTTGTTGTTGATCATTTTGTTCAATCTGTTCAACAATCAGCCCAAAACCCGGGACCACCATATTCCATACTCCGATTTTCTGAGTCATGTGGACCAGGGGCGGGTCACGGAAGTCACCATTCAGGGGCAAAACCTGTTTGGCGTCTTTACCGATGGGGGGTTTTTTGCCACTTATACCCCGGAAGATCCGGATTTGATCCGCCGCCTGCGCGATAAAAACGTCGCCATCACCTCCAAGCCACCCGATGAAACCCCCATCCTGCTGACGATTCTCATCTCGTGGTTCCCCATGCTGCTCCTGATCGGTGTCTGGATCTTTTTCATGCGCCAGATGCAGTCGGGAGGCGGTCGCGGAGCCATGTCGTTTGGCAAATCCAAAGCCAAAATGATGTCGGACAAACAGAACAAGGTGACTTTTGCCGATGTGGCCGGCATTGACGAAGCCAAGGAAGAGCTGGAAGAAATTATTGAATTTTTGAAGAATCCCCAGAAATTCCAGCGTCTGGGTGGCAAGATTCCCAAGGGGGTCCTGCTGATCGGCCCGCCGGGAACCGGTAAGACCCTCCTGGCCCGCGCCATCGCCGGTGAGGCCAACGTGCCGTTTTTCAACCTGTCGGGTTCCGACTTTGTGGAAATGTTTGTGGGTGTCGGTGCCGCCAGGGTGCGGGACATGTTCGAACAGGGCAAGAAAAATGCCCCCTGCATCATTTTCATCGACGAAATCGATGCCGTGGGTCGGCACCGGGGGGCCGGTCTGGGCGGCGGCCACGATGAACGGGAACAAACCCTGAATCAACTGCTCGTGGAAATGGATGGCTTTGAATCGACCGAAGGGGTGATTCTGGTGGCGGCCACCAACCGCCCCGATGTGCTGGATCCGGCCCTGCTGCGTCCGGGTCGCTTTGACCGCCAGGTCACCGTACCCAATCCGGACATCCGGGGTCGCACCCAGATTCTCAACGTCCACATGGCCAAGGTGCCGGTGGCCGAATCCGTGGATCCGGAAGTGATCGCCCGGGGCACGCCCGGCTTTTCCGGGGCAGACCTGGCCAACCTGGTCAACGAAGCCGCCCTGGGTGCCGCCCGCACCGACAAAAAAGTGGTGGACATGGAGGACTTTGAAACCGCCAAGGACAAGGTGCTGATGGGCAAACCCCGCGCATCGGCAATCATCCCCGAAAAAGAACGCCGCAACACGGCCTACCACGAAAGCGGCCATGCCATCATCGCCGCCATGATTCCGGATACCGACCCGGTCCACAAGGTGACCATCATTCCCCGGGGGCGCGCCCTGGGCTTGACCATGCAACTCCCCACCGAGGATCGCCATTCCTATTCCAAACAGCAATTGGAAGACATCATTGCCGTCCTGATGGGCGGACGCCTGGCCGAAGAGATGGTCCTGAACCAGCTCACCACCGGAGCCGGCAATGACATCATGCGCGCCACGGATATTGCCCGCAAAATGGTCTGTGCCTACGGCATGAGTGCGCGCCTTGGCCCGCTGACCGTGGGGGAAAAGGAACAGGAAATTTTTCTGGGACGGGAAATCACCCAGCACAAGAACATTTCCGAACTCACCGCCCAGGCCGTTGACGAGGAAGTCCGCCGCATCATCGATGAGAACTACAACCGTGCCAAGGATATTCTGCTCGAAAAAATCGATGTTCTGCACGCCATGGCGGCGGCACTCCTGGAGCGGGAAACCCTGGTCGCCGAGGAAGTGGCCAGATTGGTCCGGGGAGAACCCCTGCCCAAAATCAAAAAAACGGTACGACTGAAAAAAAAGGGTCCTCCCAAATCGCCGCCATCCGATGATGTGGAAGGCACTTCCGGGCAGGAGGGGGAGACCTCCGTCGAGGACCTGCCAGAAGGGGAAACGCCACATCCTCCTCCAGAGGCAGAGGCAGAACCCGAAAAAAGAGTCGATCAGGAAGGGAATGAACCCCTGGAAACCGTCAAGGCGGCAGGGTTGCGATCCCGGAAAAAAGTGCTGAAAAGCGAGCCTGAGACAAGTGATGAAACCGACGCAGAGGCGGAAGACGCCGACAAGTCGGCTGGTGCGAGACCGCGCAAAAAACCATGACGGTGCGTACTCTCCTGGAGCCTTTGGCCGGTTATGGTCCGACTGAAAATCCGGGGGCATTGTTCCCGGATCCGGATTATGGCATTGCCGATCCGGATTGCCCGTGGCTGGTGCGTCTGCCGGAGTGGCCGGAAGTTTGGAACTCCCATCTGCACCCGAAAATGTCGGTGCAGAAGCAAGCCGGAGAGTGTCATGCCGTGGGGCGTTTGCTGCGGGCGGAACTGGATGCCTGGATCCGGCATCTGGAAACGACGCCGGCCCGGCCACTGGCCCTGGCCCTGCACGCAACCTTGACGGAACATGCCCGATGCCGTCCCGTTTTGCGTTGGAATTGTGGAGGTTTTCGGGTTCTGGATTGTTCGCGTCCCCTGATCATGGGCGTGGTGAATGTCACACCCGACTCGTTTTCCGATGGGGGCCTGCATGTGGATCCGGAAGCTGCCGTGGCCCATGGCATGGCCCTGGCCCATGCCGGTGCCCACATTCTGGATGTGGGCGGGGAATCCACCCGTCCCGGTGCCAAACCCATACCCGAGGCCGAAGAGCTGCAACGGGTGATCCCGGTGATCCGCGCCCTGGCCGATGCCGTCAATGTTCCCATTTCAGTGGACACGTCCAAGGCCTCGGTCATGGCTGCCGCCATGGAGGCCGGTGCGGCCATGATCAACGATGTCACGGCTCTCCAGGGTGATCCGGAGGCTGTCAAGATCCTGGCACACACGTCCCATCCCATCGTCCTCATGCACATGCAGGGTCTGCCCTTTACCATGCAGCACAATCCGCATTACCGGCATGTCGTCACCGAGGTCTACGATTTTCTTGAACAGAGAATTCATTTTTGCCAGAAACACGGCATTGGTTTGGAACGTTTGATCGTGGATCCGGGCATTGGTTTTGGCAAGACCGCCAGCCACAATCTGGAATTGATCCGGCACCTGCGGGTATTTTACGGGCTGGGTGTTCCCCTGTTGTTGGGGGTTTCGCGCAAACAGATTGTCGGCGTGTTGACCGGGGAAAGCCATCCGGCGGCCCGGGATCCGGGCAGTCAGGTATTGGCAGCCCTGGGTATGCTTTCCGGTGCCCACATTCTCAGGGTTCATGATGTGGCCGGAACGCACCAATCCCTGGCCGTGGCCCACGGCTGGCGTTCGACCCGGTAGGGGTAAGAGGCTGTCTAATAGCTTGTTAATTTCAAAAAAACGAATGAAAAACTGGGATGGAGGTCCAGGAGGAAGGGC
>JADGCO010000044.1 GCA_015228935.1 Magnetococcales bacterium
CGCTACCTGTTGAGACAGGACGATTCTGGAATTCATGTGTGATGGCCATGTGAATCCGGAAAAGCGCTACCTGTTGAGACAGGACGATTCTGGAATTCATGTGTGATGGCCATGTGAATTGTGATGGCCATTATATGGGTGGAAGCAGATAGGGAGCGTCTTTGTTCATGGAAGGCAATTTTTCAGCACAGCGTGCGCAGATCCGACAAGACCTGTTCCGCGTGGCCTTTCGTTTTGACTTTTGGATAGATTTTGCGAATTGTGCCCTGGGCGTCGGTGATGAAGGTGGTGCGGACAATGCCCATGGCCACCTTGCCATAATTTATTTTCTCCTGCCAGACTCCGAAAGCTTCGCATAAGAGGCCTTCCTGGTCGCTCAACAGGGTGAAGGTGATGGAGTTCATGCAGTTTCCGGTGATTGCCCAGTTGGTCAGGGGCTGTCAAATCCGGAATGGTGTCACCGATTTGCAACATGACGGGTTTCTAACCTCCCAGGGTTGCCATGACATGAGGATGTGGTGTTTGGGGTGTGGCGTGTTTCTGGAAAGCATGTCCCAGGGGTTTGCGGCGAATGGCCTGGAGAATCCACTCGCGGAGAGTGGCATCATCGGCACCGGAGCGGAGGGGTTCACGCAGATTGACCCGATCTTCCCGTCCCAGACAGAGGATCAGATCCCCCCAGGAGGTCAACCGGATGCGATTGCAGGTATCGCAGAAATGTTGGGAAAGGGCGGAGATGATGCCGATATCGACCCCCAGGCCGGTGAGATGGAAATAGTTGGCCGGGCCATTGCCGACCGGTCGTTCCACCGGGATCAAATCGCTGCCGCAGGAGGCCAGAATGCGGGAGCGGATTTCATCCGCTGACATATACTGTCCCATGATCGCGGCCCCGGCGGCCCCGACCGGCATGGTTTCGATGAGGCGCAGCAGGACCTTTTTTTCCCGGGCAAAGGCGATCATGGCGGGTATCTCCCTGTCATTGATTCCGCCCATCACGACCATGTTGATTTTGACCGGCGACAATCCGGCGGCCAGGGCTGCGTCGATGCCGGCCAGGACCGGCTGGAGATCACCGCCACGAGTGATTTGCAGGAAAGTTTCCGGGTTCAGGGAGTCCAGGGATATGTTGACGCGCCGCAAGCCCAGTTTTTTCAGGTCCTGGGCCATTTCTGCCAGTAAAAAGGCATTGGTGGAGAGGGAGACTTCGTCCACGCCGGGCAAGGCCACCATGTGGGTCAAGAGGTCACGAATATCCCGGCGCAACAAAGGTTCACCACCGGTCAGTCGGAAGCGCCCCACACCCAGTTGTGCAAACAGGCCTGCCAGACGCAAAATTTCCGCACTGGTCAGGGATTCATGGCGGGCCTCTTCGCCTTCACCGGCCGGAAGCCGGCAATAGTGGCAGCGAAAGTTGCAGCGTTCCGTGACCGACAACCGCAGGTAACGAATCATGCGCCCATGCAGGTCCTGCAACACGTGGGGCGTCTGGATAGGGTCGGTCACGCACTGGCCTCATTGGGTCGGACAAAATGGCCGCTCCGACCACCCGATTTTTCCAAAAGACGAATCGCGTTGATCACCATGGCCCGGTCCACACTTTTGCACATGTCGTAGATGGTCAGTCCGGTGACGGCGACGGCGGTCAGGGCTTCCATTTCAACGCCGGTGCGTCCGGTGCAGGTGACCCGGGCGGTAATGTCCACCCGACTGTGTGCTTGGTCGGGTACAAAATCAACCGTAACCGAGGTGAGGGCCAGTTGGTGGCACAGGGGAATGAGCATATCGACCCGTTTGGCGGCCATGATGCCGGCAATCCGGGCCACTTCCAGGACATCCCCCTTGGCGGCTCCCTTGTCCAGGATCATGGCCAGGGTTTCCGGTTGCATGGTGACGGAGCCAGCCGCCACAGCCACCCGTATGGTTTCCGCTTTGGCAGCCACATCCACCATGCGGGAGGCTCCCTGGGCATCGAAATGGGTCAAAGGGGGATCATGTGTCATGGTGATTCAAACATCCTTTCATCGTACATTATAGCCTTGATCATCTTCGGCCATAGGCAGGAACCTATCGAAAACGGGGTCCAGGGGGCTGGCTCCCTGGCAGGTCCAGGACAGAGTCCTGGCGGGGTATGGGGCGGAGCCCCATGCTGTTTTTCTACGCCCCCCTTTTCCCAGGCTTTTTTTGCGCCGTTTGCAAAAAAAGCCCAGGGGGCGGGCCATGGTCTGACTCTTGGCGCGTTGTTCAGCGCCAAGAGTCAGATGTATTGCAGGTTTTCCGAAAAAAGCAATCATCGTGGCCGAATAGATGATCATGGCCTCGCAGTATATCTTCAATGACACGGTTGATTCTTCTCAATAAAGCGCGATCATTCGTTTGGCACCAAAGGTAGTCATGCCATGCGTCTTTTGTCCACGCCAGGATCACGCGATCAAATCCTGTTGGATTATTTCTCCTGCACGGTATTGTTCAATGGATTTGGCCAAATGCTGTCGATTGGCTTCTGTCCCGAGCAAGTGCAACGTATCCATAAGACCATCATAATCTGCTTTGGACATGACCACAACGTCAGCCCCATCACGACGGGTTATGACAGCCGCGTCGGCATCATCCACAACCCGGTCCAGTATGGACTTTAAATTTTTGCGGGCAACCGCATATGAAACGATATGCATGATGGGCATTCCAGCCGTTCAGGAGATATGGCTTATAAAGTTCCGATGTGGAAAGATTGTCAAGAGCGTTTCAGCTTTTTGCATCATCCAGGAGATTTTTAACAATTTGTCCCTTGGATTGATACAAATTTTTCATTTCTCTGGGTGCGCAGGAATCCATGACATATTGCGTGACAAGAGGGGCATAGACGGTGCAATCTCCATAGCACACGATTGTTCCTGGTAATTTATTGGGATCAATTTTTCCCCAACTGACGGCTTCTGAGGGCGTTGCGCCACTCAGGCCACCTGTATCGGGCCTGGCGTCGGTAAACTGGATAAAATAATCATGTCCGACATCTTTGATACCAAGGACTTCGTTGATAAACGGCTCGGTTTGCAGAAGAAAATTTTTGGGGCTGCCGCCTCCCAGAATGACGACTGCCGAGGATCCACCCTCTTTTTTGGCATTATGGACATAAGACGCAGTTTCCAGAACATCATAATTTTGATCGATGGAAAAAAAGACATTCTCTTTGATAAGCGCAGCAAGGTTCATTCCGATACCCGAATCTGCCGGGGCCGAGCAATGGATGGGAATTTGATACTTGGCACCTGCCGCCAGGACGCTGTATTCATCTGCGCCATCGTCCATTTCCAGCATGTATGCACCCAGTTGATAATGCAAATCCGAAGAGGATTGACCGTTTTTGAGAGACTTTCTGCCAATAAGCTTCTTGATGGATTCCCTGATGAATTTATCCGTGTCATAAAGGGCCTGTGATTCCAGGTACAGATCATAGATTCTGACAATTCCATCCTTGTGGAGGAGAGAGTCATCGGAAACATGATTGCCCCGATACATTTCGTGGCCAAGAAAGTGATGCATATCGTGATAAAGATTGGCCCCTGTTGAAACAATCCAGTCAACGAAGCCATGTTTCATGAGCGGAATGATGCTGCTGTAGCCAACCCCGGCAGGGATGAGGGCACCGGAGATGCTGAGGCCAACCGTAATGTTTCTGTCGTTTGCAATTCTGCTCACAAGCTTGCAGGCATCCGCCAATTGTCTGGCATTGTAGGCGATAAAGTGATTGTCGATCAAATTTTTTATAGACAATCCGGCTGATTGGTTTTTCGGAGAAAAGCAGTTATAAGAAGAGATTGCGCCACTTTTTTTGCATTTGTTTTGCATTGTTGTTCCTCAAAAAATTTGTTTTTATGATCAAGGCCCATGAAGCGGCTTTTATTTTCGCACGGGCGGATTGTTTTCGATTGCCTTGAGGAGGGCCAGGAACCCTTTGAGCAGGTCGGTCGGGGCAGGGGGGCAGCCGGGAATGTGGACATCGACCGGGACCACCTCTTTGACCGGGCCGACACAGGCATAACTGCCTTTGAAAACACCGCCGGTGCAGGCACAATCGCCGACGGCCACGACCCATTTGGGGGCGGGGGTGGCGGCGTAGGTGCGTTCCAGGCCCTGACGCATGTTGCAGGCGGTCGGGCCGGTGACCAGGAGGAGGTCGGCATGCCGGGGCGAGGCCACAAAATGCATACCGAAACGTTCGATATCGTAGAAGGGATTGTTCAGGGCGTGAACTTCGAGTTCGCAGCCGTTGCAGGAACCGGCATCCACTTCGCGAATGGCCATGGTGCGACCGATCATTTGCCTGGGGCGATCCTGCAAGGCCTGGGTGGCTTCTGCCAGGGCAGCACCATCCGGCTCCGGGGCTGGCCGGGTTACGGGGGAGGTCAGGATTGCTTGGCCAAGCAGGTTGAACATGGTCTTACCTCAAAGGTCATGGCCGGAGTAGGAGCAGTTGAAGGATTTGTTGCACAAGGGAAAATCTGCCACAATGTTTCCTTCGATGCAGGCTTCCAGGAGCGGCCACTGAAACCAGGATGGATCCCGGGGGTGACAACGCATGATTTTGCCATCGGCCCCAATGCGCAACCAGATGAACACATCTCCCCGGAACGCCTCGGCGACGCCACACCCTTCCCGTATATTCAGGATGTGACCACCTTCCTGGCTCTCAAAGGCAACGGGAACCGTCAGGGGTCCCTTGCCGGGATTGGCCAGGATTTGGCGGATGAGGCCGGCACTCTGTCTGACTTCGTCGGCCCGGTTCAGGAGTCGGGCATGGACATCCCCTTCTTCCCGGATGGGGAGTGCAAATTGCAGGGAATCGTAGGGAGGGTAGGGGAGATGACGCCGGGCATCGAAACGTCTGCCGGAGGCACGACCGATGAAGCCACCGGGAGCAAACTGCCGGGCCAATTCCGTTGTCAAGATACCAGTGGCCCGGGTCCGATCCAGCAGGGAGGGAACGGAATCATACACGGTCATCAAATGTTCGAACCGTTTTTCGAACTTGTCCAGAAAACGGGTTAAATGCTGAGTTCCGTCCGGGGGGAGATCGACCGTGACCCCTCCGGGAACGACGCGATCCATCATGAGCCGGTGTCCAAAACAGTGCTGGGCCGACTGGAGAATTTCTTCTCTCAGGATGGAAAAATTGGCCTGGAGAATGGAAAAGGCGGCATCGTTGCAGATGAAGCCGATATCCCCGCAATGATTGGCCATGCGTTCCAGTTCGGCCATGAGGGCGCGCAGGTGATGGGCGCGGCTGGAGGGGGTGATGTGCAAGGCGGCCTCGACGGCGCGGGCATAGGCGATGGCATAGGCCACGGTGCTGTCACCGGAGATGCGACCACAAATGCGACTCCCTTCAGCCAGATCCTTTCCTTCCAGAAGCTGTTCCACCCCTTTGTGGACGTAGCCCAGGCGCTCTTCCAGACGTACCACGGCCTCCCCATTGGCGGTAAAGCGAAAATGTCCGGGTTCGATAATGCCGGCATGGACCGGACCAACGGGAATCTGGTGCAGGGATTCACCTTCGATGGGAAGGAATGGATAGGCTGTGGGTGCAGACAAACGACAAGGTGGGGCCTCGGGACGGGGGGGACGCAGCCACACGCCATGGTTCAGCCATGGCCGGTCATCGAGCAGACCAAACGGAACATGACCGTGCATGTCGCGGATGGTGCGTTCCAAACGCAGGGCCGGCAGATGGTCGGGGGTCAGGGCCGGATATCCGCCATCCTGAACGCGCACCGAAAGAATTGTAACTGCATCGGGCAGGCCGAGGATGGCCGCATGAACTTCCTGGGCGTCGGCCCACAAGGCCAGCAACCGACACTTTCCTTCCCCCAGTGTCTTGCCCAGCAGAATCCAGGTGGCATGATCGACCTGGATGCGTGGCCAGGGGCGATGTTCCGGGACCGGTTTGCCATCTGCCAGAATTTTGTGACCAATTTCATGAAACGGGGTTTGCATGCTGGCACCTTTATCCGATCTCACGTAACGGAGTTTGCATCGTGGTCCCTCGATCCCTTATCCGAGAAGGTCGGCCACGCGGGCGAACCAGATGCCCAGGTTTTCGGGAAGATGCAAACCTGCCCACAAAATCAAGGCCAGATGCACGAACAGCGGCATGAGTGAGGCTTCCAGAGGCCTGGAGGTCCCATCGGGTTCGCCGAACAGGAGTTCCTGGAGCCTGAGCAGCAGGGCACCAAAGGCGACGAGAAGACCCACAACCAGGATGACGGCCAGGAGCGGTTCACGGGCAAAGGTGGTTGTGACGAGGATGAACTCACTGGCGAAGATGCCGAAGGGGGGGAGACCGGCGATGGCGATGACGCCCAGGGCAAGACCCCAGGCGAGGGCCGGATGGCTTTCGCTGAGGCCGTGAATGGCGTCCATGTCTTTGGTCCCCTTGGCCTGGGTCACATGACCCACGGCAAAGAAGATGGCGGATTTGGTCAGGCTGTGCATGGTCATGTGCAGCAGGCCGGCAAAATTGGCCAGGGCACCCCCCATGCCAAAGGCAAAGGTGATGATTCCCATGTGTTCGATGGAGGAGTAGGCAAAGAGGCGCTTGATATCCTTGCGTTGATAGAGCATGAATCCGGCGAAGAGAAGAGAGAGGAGTCCCATGAACATCAGGATGGGGCCGGGTGACAGGGATTCCGGATTGCCGGCCAGGATCATCTTGAAGCGCAGGATTGCATAGAGAGCGACATTCAGCAGCAGTCCGGAAAGGACGGCGGAGATGGGGGTCGGACCCTCGGCATGGGCATCCGGCAACCAGGCATGCAGGGGGGCAAGACCCACCTTGGTCCCGAAGCCGACCAGCAGGAAGACAAAGGCCAGACTCAACAGTTTGGGATCCATGTTGCCAGAGTCTGCCACCAGTCTGGTCCAGGTCATGGCGGCCATGCCTTCGCCCACCACGGGTTGGGCGACCAGATAAATGAGAATCGTGCCAAAAAATGCCAGGGCAATGCCGACACTGCCGAGAATGAAATATTTCCAGGCGGCTTCCACGGCTTCCGGGGTCCGGTAGATGCCCACCATGACCACGGTCGTGACGGTGGCCATCTCCAGGCCGACCCACATCAGGCCGATGTTGTTGCTGGAGAGGGCCAGGTTCATGGCAAAGAGCAGGGCCTGATACATGGCGTGATAGAAACGGAGGTGTTTGGGGGTCAGATGTCCCCTTTCCAGCTCGTGGGCGATATAGGTGGCGCTGAAAATACTGGTGGTCATGCCGACGAAGGTGTTGAGGGCGATCAGGTAGACATTGAAGGCGTCCACGAACAGCAGACCGGCAATGAAATGGGGGGTGAAAAACAGATACAGACCCATCATGAAGGTCAGGGCGGTGGCCAGGACGTTGAGCCAGGCTCCCAGACGAAAGCTGGGGATCAACAAAAGGAGAATCGCCGCAATCCCGGGAATGATCAGGAGGGATTGCAGGGCCATGGCCGGTGTGATCAGAGCGGTTTCAGGCAGGATCATGTGGGTTCTCTCCGGACCGGATCCATGGCGGGAATGACGGGTTGTATCAGACTCTCTCCATGACTGTAGCGACCTTCCAGGCGTTCTTTGCGGAACCGCTCCAGGGCGGTGATGTCCACGGAATCAAAACGTTCGCGAATCCGGAACAAGAAGATTCCGAATACCAGGAAGGCGATGAGGACGGAAAAAGCGACACTGATCTCCACCACGAGCGGCATGCCCTTGGCTCCGGTGGCGGCCAGGATCAGGCCATTTTCCAGGGACATGAAACCGACGATCTGGCTGATGGCGTTGTGGCGGGTGATCATCATGAGGATGCCCAGGAGAATGACGGCCAGGGCAAAGGCCAGATCCTGCCGGGTGGCAGCGGCGTGGGCCGAGGTCATGGGCACGACGATCAGAATGGCCAACATGGTCAGAAACACGGCGACAAGCAACGTGGTGCCGATACCGACCACGGTTTCGATATTGCGTTGAATGCCGAGTTTGCGAATGATGATGCGCAGGACCCAGGGAATCACGCCGGCCTTGACCGTCAGGGCCAGGAAGGCCGTGACCATGAGATGGGGGGCATGCTGGACCCGGGATTGCCAGGCGACGGCCATGGCCAGGATGACGGCCTGCATGGCAAAGGCGTTGAGGATGCCATACATGCGGGTCTGGTAGAGCAGGACAAAGCTCACCATCAGCGTGGAACCGGCCAGCAAATGGGTTACATCCAGATTGTAATCCACTTTTACATCCCTATGGAGACGAACAGGAGGACCATGGCCAGGATACCCAGGACCAGGGCGATGGTCAAAAACTCCGCCACGCGAAACACCCGCATTTTGGCCACGATGGTTTCGCCGACGGCCAACAGGACGGCGCTGCCGAACAGTTTGCCCAGGTAGGTGAGCAGACCAAGGCCCATGTCCAGAATGGTCCCTCCGGGAAGGGCCATGCCATAGGGGAAAAACAGGCAGGCGATCATGGAGAGAAACAGGACCAGTTTCAGGGCGGATGCGGCTTCGATCATGGCCAGATGCCGACCGGAGTATTCCAGGACCATGGCTTCATGGACCATGGTCAATTCCAGATGGGTGGCCGGGTTGTCTACCGGGATACGGCCATTTTCGGCGATGGCGACGATGATCAGGGCCATCAGGGCGAGTCCCAGGGAGACGCGCAGTCCGACCTGTTCGGTGATCAGGAAATGGGCGATTTGCGACAGTTGCGTGGTGCCGGCGAGGATGGCAACGGTAAAGACCACCATCAGCATGGCCGGTTCGGCCAGGGAGGAGATCATCATTTCCCGCGATGAGCCGATGCCGCCGAAGCTGGTCCCCACATCCATGCCGGCCAGGGCCAGAAAAAAGCGCCCGGTGGCCAGAAGTGCGACAATGGCGACCAGGTCCGCAGCCCAACCAAATGTCAGGTTGGTCGTATAGGTCGGGATCAGGGCCGCCGCAACCCAGGTGACGCCAAAGAGAATGTAGGGTACGGTCCGGTAGATCCAGGAGGTGTTTTCCGCCATCAAGGCATCCTTGGACAGAAGACGGATCAGGTCGCGATAGGGTTGCAGGAAGGGGGGACCTTGACGACGCTGGAGGCGGGCCTTGACCTTGCGCACCACCCCGATCACCAGGGGGGAGACCAGGAGTACCAGAAAAATCTGGACACCCTGGGAAAGGAATTCAACGATCATCGCCATACGGCAACCACCAGGAGCAGAAGAATCAAGGCTATGAAGCTGATCGTCAAAAATTGACGAATGGTAAGAAAGTGCATGGCGTCGGCGCGCACCGAGGTGCGGGTCACGAAGCGTCCCAGGGGTGCGAAGATGGATTCCCATACCGGATCGAACATGGAGACAGTCAACCGGGCGGGCCTGGGGTCACCTGGGGGTGGCATGAAAACGGTTTCGCGGGCCCGGAACCAGACGGTGGCGAAGACGCGCCGGATGGGCTGACTGAAACTGCTGCCGGTATATTGGGTCATGGGTGACGGATCGGGGAATCCGCAATCCCATGGGGACCCTTTTTGCACAATGTTGGAGGCACGATGATGGATGAACAGGGCGGCCAGGCTGGCTGAGATACCCACAAAAATAAGAATTGCCAGACTGTTGTAGGAACTTTGGGATATGCCGAACGGCACCAGGAACATCCAGCCAAATCTTGATCCTTCTGTGCCGGTGGCGATGGTGGCTCCGAGCAGTTGACCGGGGACGGGCAGGATGATGTCCATGACCAGGGTCGGCAGGATGCCGAACAGCAGGCAGAGACCGGCCAGAATGGACATGGCGGAGAGGGAGAAGGGATCGGTTTCGTGGGCATTTTTGGCCATGTCCGAGCGGGGACGGCCCAGAAAAACGACGCCGAAGACCTTGACAAAGCCGGTGGCCACCAGGGATGCGGTCAGGGCAAGAACGGCCCCGACCAGGGGGACCAGAAATTTCAGGAGCGGTTGGGGAAATTCCGGGCTGGCCAGGATGGCCTGGAAGGTCAGCCATTCCGACACAAAACCGTTCAGGGGTGGCAGAGCCGAGATGGATGCCGCTCCGACCAGGAACAGAAAAGCGGTGCGGGGCATGCGGTGGATCAATCCTCCCAATTGTTCGATATCTCGCTGTCCCGTGGCGTGCAACACGGCTCCGGCTCCCATGAAGAGCAGATTTTTGAACAGGGAGTGGTTCAAGGTGTGGAACAGGGCGGCGGTGAGGGCGACGGTGGCCCCTTCGGCGTGACCGTTGGCCTGGAAGGCCATTGCCAGACCGATGCCGACAAAGATGATGCCGATGTTTTCCACGGTGCTGTAGGCCAGGAACCGTTTGATGTCGCGCTGCATGACGGCGTAGAGAATGCCGAGAAAGGCGGTGATGCCGCCGGTGAGCATGATCGGGACCGACCACCACCACGGATTGGGGCCGGACAGGTCAAAGAGAATGCGGATGGCTGCGTAGACGGCCACCTTGGTCATGACGCCGCTCATCAGGGCCGAGACGTGGCTTGGGGCTGCCGGATGGGCCAGCGGCAGCCAGACATGCAACGGGACCAGACCGGCCTTCGATCCAGCCCCCATGAGGGTCAGGATCAGGACCACGGCGACCCCCCACTCGGGCAGCGTGTTGCCGCGCATGGCGTCGAAGGCATAATCGCCCCTGTCGCCGGCCATGATGCCAAAGGCGAACAACAGCATCATGGTGCCGAAACTGGCCATGAGCAGATAGGTGAAGGCTGCGTGGCGGTTGGCCTGGATTCGATGTTCGACGAGGACCAGGCTCCAGGAACTCAGGGACATGAACTCCCAGGCGACCAGGAATGAAAAGGCATCATCGGCGATGACGACGAGGTTCATGGCGGCCAGAAAGGCGGGATACATGGGGAGAATGCGCAGGGGGCGTTCGGCGTGGGCACCGTAGCCGATGCCAAACAGGCTGGCCAGGGTACCGCCCAGGTTGATCACCAGCAGGAAAAATGCCGCCAGGGCATCCAGTCGGTATTGAAAGCCGATCCAGGGCAACCCCATATGGAATCCGGTTTTCAGGGGTACCGGATTGACCAGGAGAATGATCAGGCTGATGATCACGGCCAAGCCGCTCAAGATGGCCGCGCCGCCATACACCAGCCGGAACCAGAAGGGATCTTTTTTGGCTCCAAAGGCCACAAACCCCAGTCCTACAAGCCCACAGCAGATGGCCAACTCAACATCGAGGGCATTCATGGCATGATCGCTTTCCGACGTGTTCCTGCTTCTTCGTCCATCACCCGCTTTGTCTGGTTGCTTGCCGACGCATTTTTGACTTTTTTGTTCATCGCCAGCTTTCGGTTTTCAACCTGTCCTGTTCACATCGTGGCATCCAGACTGCAACTCCTGCAACCTCCAGCCTGCAACCCCCAGGCTGACCAATGATCACACGATACCGACATTCCGGCTGAAGCAACAGCCAAAAAAAGGATCAAAACACCATTTTGTTGATGCCGACGGGTGGTTTGGTTTCCGGTGGGCGGATCACGCTCACGAGACGCAGTCCGACATCGGAGCGTTTGGTGGAGAAGAGTTCAAAGCCGCGGTTGGTGCAGCGCAGGGTGTTGGCGTTGCCTTGCCAGCCACCGCCACGGATGACCCGATAAGGCGTGGCATTTTCCACTTTCGGGTTGTTGCGTGGGTGGTGGGCATAGGCATCTTTTTGATATGAGTCCCGGGTCCACTCCCAGACGTTGCCGCTCATATCCCAGATACCCAGGCGATTGGGTTCCCGGGAACCGGTGCGTTGGGTGTTCTGGTTGCTGTTGTCCTGATACCAGGCGACCCGGTCCGGATCTCCGCCGCCGGAATAGCGCACATTCTGGCCGCGATTGCGGCAGGTGTATTCCCATTCGGCTTCGGATGGCAGGCGGAACAGGATGCGGTTGGTATAGATCTGGTTCAGTTTTTCCACAAACCCTTCAATGTCGTCCCAGGCAACCTGTTCCACCGGATAGTCGTCGCCTTTGCGGAAGTGGGCCGGATTGTTGCGCATGATCTGTCGCCATTGTCCCTGGGTGATTTCGCGCCGGGAAATCCAGAAACCGTCGAGACAGGCTTCATGAACGGGTCCTTCATCCACCTCTCGACCTTCGGTCTCCGGGTGGCTGCCCATTTTGTAACAGCCGGAGGCGATCCAGGTGAATTCGATGCCACTGACCGGCTCCAGCCACGCCTCGCCGGGGGTGATTTGTTCGGCGGGCAGGCGTCCGGTGGCACCAATGTTGATGGCTTCCCATTCATTGATGAGGAATGCCGCAGCGGTCATGGGCAGCAGCAGGATCAGTAGAAGGAGCGGCATGAAAAAGGGCGGCATGAACCGGAAGCGTACCATTATTTTTCTCCTCCGGTCCGGACCAGACGTATGCGGGCGGGAGTGGAAAGAAAGGGGTCTGCGGTCGGCGCGTCGATACGCAATTGTTCCTGGGCATGGCTGAAGGCTTCCAGGAGATCAACCCACCCGTCACGGGCTTCCTTTTCCCTGCCATCGGCGAGACCGAGCATGCCCTTCAGGAGGTGGTAGGTGAAGGCTCTCTGTCGGCCAGGTCCATAAATATCGGCATCACCGGTGACGGCAGCCACGGCCCAGGCCTTGCGGCTGGCAAAAAGATCGGGGGGAGGTGATGGTCCATCAAAGGGCTGTTGCATGGAACACACTTCCGAGCCGTTGAAGCAGGCATCGATCAGGACCATGATTTCCGGATTGGGAAGTTTTTCCAGGGTTTCTTTCAAGGTCACCAGGGAGATCGCCTGTTCCGGGGAGATGTCGCCGCCCGAGGTTTCAACCGGAACCAGAAGGGCATCGGTAACCTGGGTGCGGTCGGCATTGTAGCCGGGGGTACCGTGGCCGGAATAATAAAACACGAGCATCGCATTGGGATTGAGACGGCCTTGACCGATCAGCCATTCGAGATCGCGGCGGAGAACGGGCAGGGTGGCTTCTTCGTTGGTGCGCAGGCGCAGATGGTCAGCATCGTTTTGCAACAGGCCGCGCCGGGTCAGCAGGGTACGCATGTTGCTCGCATCCCGGTCTGCAAAGTGGCGACCGCGCACCTTTTTGTATTGGCTGATGCCGACGAACAATCCGTAGGCATCAACCCGTTTTTGCCACTTTTCCAGATTGGGCAGGGCGTTGATGAATTCATCGAGGACATGGCGCTGATCGTCCACATCCCCTTTTTTGGCCCAGGCTTCATGGGGCAGGGCGATGGAGAAGGGGACTTCGGCATCCGGATCCAGTTCGGCGGCCACGAGCCGGTCTTTGGCTTCGACGAAGGCGGCTTCGCCGGGATACTCCTTGACAATCTGGCTGACCGCTTCCCGGACGGCATCCATTCCCTCGCCCCGTCGAAATTTCCGCCACAGGGTTTCGACCACGTAACGCACGGCCTGGTCTCGCCAGGTTTGTGCCCGGATCCCTTCCAGGTGGGCACGGTACAACCAGTCATAGGCCTCTTTATAGCGTCCCATGCGAAAGAGGGAGTAGGTTTTGGTGTGGGCCAGGGAGAGGTTGCCCTTGTTGAGCGCCAGTCCCCGGAAAGCCTCGATGTGGGCGCTTTCGTCATCGCCCAGATCAAAATAGGTCCAGGCCAGATTGGCATGGGTCTTGACGTGATCGGGATGCAGGTCGTGGGCCTTTTTCCAGACATCACGGGCCTCTTCCTTGCGCCCGCTCAGGTAATACCCCAGGCCCAGATTGTAGGCCACGGCCAGATCGTTCGGGCATTCGGCATAAGCCCGTTCCAGTCCCTGCAAACCTTTTTCCGGTTGGTTGGCGAACAGATCGATGCTTTTGCTCGCCAACTCTCTGGCTACGGGGCAGGAAGAGAGTTCGGCGGCACGGCTGTCGTGTTCTGTGGTCAGGATGCCGACTGCCAACAGGAATCCTGCCAGCCAACGCAACCGGAGCATGCGCAACCGGAGCATGGGAATGCTGTCAGGCCACACGGGGATTCAGAGTGCCGGCGGCATAGCGTTCGGCCATTCTTTCCAGGGAGATCACTTTGATTCTCGATCCCCTGCCAGCGGCTCCAAAGGCCTCATAGCGGGATTTGCAGAGGGCATAGGCTGCATCTTCTGCCGGACGCATGTATTTGCGGGGGTCGAATTCCCGGGGATTGACTTTCAGATGGCGGCGGATCGCCCCGGTCATGGCCAGACGCAGGTCGGTATCGATGTTGATCTTGCGCACGCCGTATTTGATGCTGACGATCAGCTCTTCGATGGGAGTTCCGTAGGTTTCAGGGATGGTGCCGCCGGCTTCGTTGATGACGGCGAGCAGATCCTGGGATACGGAGGAACCACCATGCAATACCAGATGGGTGTCCGGTATCCGGGCGGCAATATCCTTGACGCGGCTGATGGCCAATTCGTCATTGGTGGGTTTGGATTTGAATTTGTAGGCACCATGCGAGGTACCGATGGCGATGGCCAGGGCATCCACATGTGTGGCTTTGACGAAGGCTGCTGCCTCTTCCGGATCGGTCAGCATGTTTTGGCGGATGGTTTTTTCATTCGCATCGGCAGACGTTTTTCCGCCGGTGGGGCCATCCTGCAAGGGTCCCATCACGCCGAGTTCCCCTTCCACCGAGATACCGACGGCATGGGCAAACTCCACCACTTTCCGGGTGACTTCCACGTTATAGTCGTAGGTGGACGGGGTTTTGCCGTCTGGCAGGAGGGATCCATCCATCATGACGCTGGAAAATCCGCTCCGGATTGCTGCCTGGCAGACTGCCGGGGTTTGTCCGTGATCCTGATGGACTGCAACCGGCATGTGGGGATAGAGTTCCAGGACCGCCAGGATCTGGTGGCGCAGAAACCCTTCACCGGCATAGGCTCTCGCTCCGGTCGTTCCCTGGAGAATGACCGGACTGTCCGTGTCATGGGCAGCCCGGATGATGGCCCGTGCCTGTTCCATATTGTTGACATTGAAGGCCGGGAGTCCGTAGTCGTGTTCCGCTGCGTGGTCCAACAGTTGCCGCATCGATACCAATGGCATGGATTCCCTCCTCAAAATTTTGAAGTGTGTCCGCTGACAGATTGACTGTGTCTTTGCTTCACTACGGGTGAGTATAAAGAATACCAGACAATATCAACAGAAAAAACCTGTCAGGCTTCCATCCGGATGAGCCTACGAATCCTCATGGGCATCCTTGATGGCGACGATCTCTGGCAAGACTTCAAAAAAAACCTTGACCAGATGCGGGTCGAAGGCGGTTCCGGCACCTTTGCGGATTTCCTCGGCGCTCTCTGCCACGCTCCAGGCCTTTTTGTAGGGGCGGTCACTGGTCAGGGCGTCAAACACATCGGCAATGGCGCAAATGCGTCCTTCGATGGGGATTTCTTCTCCCGGGACGCCGATGGGATACCCTTTGCCATCCCATCTTTCGTGGTGGGTCAGGGCAATGATGTGAGCGGTATTCATGGGTTCCGCATCGTAGCCATGGAGCATCATGGAACCGATCAGGGGATGTTTTTTCATGATTTCCCACTCATGGTCATCCAGGCGTTCGGGTTTCAGGAGAATGTGATCCGGGATGCCGATTTTGCCCACATCGTGCATGGGGGCGGCATGGATCAGGATGTCGCATGTCTCCTCCGGCAATCCGGCTCCCCGGGCGAGAATGGCCGCATATTTGCTCATCCGCACCACATGCTGCCCCGTATCCTGATCCCGATATTCGGCGGCCATGCCCAGACGGTGGATGACATCGAGTCGGGTGCGGCGCAGTTCGTCGTGTTTTTCCTGCAAGGCCAACTCCATGCGGCGACGTTCGATGATGCCGGCCATGGTCCCGGCAATCGTGGAGAAAAAGGCCTCTTCATCCCGGGAAATCTGCTCCGTTTTCAATTGCATGTGCATGACACCGACCGGTCCATGTGCCCCGGGAATGGGAAAACAATAATTTCCATGTCCATGCGGGTTTTGCAGACAGACGACATGGCCGGGATCGTCCTGGGGAAACTGAAGAACATTGCGCCAATTTTCCTCTTTTTGGCACAGACAACGGGAGAGGGGAACCTTGCGAACCTGCCGCAGCTCTTCGGCGCTCAAATCACTCTGTGCCACCAGGTGCATCTGTCCTGTATTCTGTTCGGTCATGAACAGGGCACCTCTGCCGGTCAATCCGACCCAGGGCGTGGTACTCACGATTTGAATGGCCGTGCGCAGTTGTTCTTCCATGGTCAATGGCACGAGGGCTGTTTCCAGCAGGGCGCTCAGGGTGATCCGGGATTGGTGGGCGCGTTCATTGCGGGCGTCGGCTTCCCGTCGGTTGACAATGGCCTGGGCAAAGAACCAGCAACCAATGGCCGCCAGTCCAACCAGCAGGGATTGAAAAATCAGCAACCGTTTGCGCAATTGGGGCAATCCGGCGTCCGGTTTTTCGGGTGGGAACGGAAAGAGTAACCCGGCCAATGACTCTTCTCCAGAAGACTCAAACCACTGGATCTCCTCGTTCTCGATGTAGGTTTCCCAGGAGCGGGCTTCCCGATGATGAAGGGCCTCGGTCACCAGGGAAAAGAGCAAGGCGAGTGGCAGAAACAGCATTAAAAACTGTCGCCGCACATGGCGCAGTTTATGGGTATCCGAAAGAATGAAGATACGATTGGGATCCAGGACCAGGAGAACAAACACGAGGGGAGATGCCACAAGACTTAAAAAGCCGGCATCAAACAATGCCAGAAGAGAAAATTTTTCAGAAAATTCGTCCATGGGCAGAAGAAGCATGATGCCGCATTCGACCGAGAACACGACGGAAAAAATGGCGATGCCAATGTTGAGGACGACAAAACCAAAGGAAATGTCACGCGCTTCCGACCACTTGGCCAGGAATGAATTTCGCAAAGACCATTTCATGATCAAAGGGGTGGAAATGACGGCCAGGAAAAAAGCATCTTCCAGGGTGGCAAACCAGGTTTCAATACCACTCCTGTCGGTCAACTGGGCCAGAATGAGCATGATGGCCAGTTCAACGACAAACAGAACAAGCCCGATCCGCAGCACGGTTACAAGCGACGGTTTCCACCCTTGTCTGGACAAGGCTTCGGCATAAATCATGGACTGGTTTCCGTGGAGCCAATAAAATATTGTCTAAGAGGCTGTCTAATAACATGTTAATTTAAAAAAAAAACGAATGAAAAACTGGGATGGAGGTCCAGGAGGAAGGGCTGTGCCCTTCCTCCTGGAGGGGTTTGGGGCGTAGCCCCAATAAAATCTTCCTTTTCCAATTTTTTTTATCCGAAAGTTAATAGACAGCCTCTAAATATTGTTCAAATAACGAAGAAAACAGACTGTACATCGGGGCTGGTTTGGTGGAACGTTAACCATGTACGGACATGTGTATCGGAGGGATCACGGGTGTGGGTGAGGAACGAACATCGACCAGGCCAGCCAAAGCCAACCACTGATGAAACACAGGCCTCCAAAGGGGGTGAGGATACCCAGAGGGCGCAAACCGGTGAGGACCAAGGCATAGAGTGATCCCGAGAAAATCAGGATACCTGCCAGCAGAAGCCAACCCGCGATGGCACTCCTGTCGGGTCGCACCGAGCGTTCCTGCAGCACGCCGATCAGGACCAATCCCACAGCATGGACGAGGTGATAGTAAGCCCCTGTTCGCCAGGTTTCCAGTAATTTTTCAGAAATGATGGGTGCCAGCGCGTGTTTACCAAAGGCTCCCAGCATCACGGCCAGTGCAGCATTGGTGGCACCCAGAAAGATGAATTTTGCACTGGTGTTCATGGTGTATTTCTCGTCAATGTCCGTCTCGATCTTGTGAGCTGGTTGGCTTGAGATGTTTCAGAAAATTACAGCACGTCAAGTCAGCACGGCAGGCTCATGACGGCTTCGGATCAAAACCTCGATGTGTTTTTTCCAATAAGGAACGCACGGCATGCCGAATTTCAGGGTCATGTTGGTGCCACAGGTCGGCCATGGGTGGATTTCTCCCGGCCTTGTGTACCAGTTCCATGACGGCATTGGCTGATTCGATGCGCCGGGCTTCCTCAAGCTGATTCAAATAATCCCATGTTGTCAATAGGATGAGCTTCTGGGCGTCGATGATGAGATAGCGATCAATGTCACGGTCATCCACCAGCAATATTGCCCGTTCCGTGGCTTTCAACGGGAAATTGCGCACAATCTCCATGGCGGCGCGCTCACCGGTGTCTCTGGATAATCGACCGCCTTTGGTTGGTGCTAAAATAATGGCATCTTTGAAAATTTCTGTTGGTTCAATTCGCACCATGTCCATATGGCGGTGATACCAATCCATGATTTCCTGTGCGCCGAGTTTGCCACTTGCATGGGTTGCCTCGTAAAACACGGCATCTGGAATAACAACGGGCAGCGCAGAATAAAGAAGATAATCGAGACACTGTACCGCTGCGAGTGTGATGAGCGGTGACGTGTCAGTCACGATGATTGTGACATCAATATCCATGACGCAAGAGAGGTTGAAGAATTTCTCGCGCACGGGCGAGATTGGCCTGACGTTGCGGTGTGTTGAGAGGTTTTGGCAATCTCAGATCGTGCCGAGTCATGGCCATCATAAGGTCGGCATAATCGTCCAAACCTGCTTGCTCGATGGCTTGGTGTGTACCAAGAAGGCCTGCCGCATAGTGGTGGAGGGTGGTCATTTGTGTTGATGCATTCGGGGCTTGTTCCATGTTGTGTCCTGCCGTATCTGCCGACGAGAAAGAGTAAACTGATTCCATGCGCTTGCAGGTCAGTCTGGATACCCTGCCTCCATCTTAGGAGGGATGTGACAGGCGCGTCAATCCATATCAAAACGGTTTGCTGGTGTCCGGCTTTTTCATCACCCGCCGGGAGCGGAGGAGAAAAAGCCGGACACCTGACAGGCAGGGTGTATCCTATATTTGGAACGTTATGGGAGCCAAGGCAGGGAAGGTGGATTTGCACCTTTCCGTTTTGGCAAACTTTGGCAAACAGGGGGCAGTGGAACCGCTGGCGATATTGGCCGGTCCATCCCAGGCCAGGTCCGCGCACACCACGCGGATTGTTCCATCCAGCCACCGCAAGGTCAGGGAGAGGGTGACACACATGCGGGCATCCGGCAGCGACAGATAGGAATCGGTCACTTGAACCTCTCCAGGTCTGGCCATGGCCCGGCGGAAGTATTGCCGCCGCGACCAGTCGGCACCATGGGTTCCGGCCATGATGTGGTATTTATCCGCCTCTGTTCCGACGGGGGCTTTCGGGACCATGTTGTCACCAATCTGGTGACCCAAACCGTCGAGAATATAACAGCGGATCACACCCGACATGTGCAGGAATCGTTCGCAGGCGGCAATGAGGGAGGCATCGTCGTCACTTTTCCGGACAAATTCGAGGAATGGTTCCATGAACCAGGCCAGATCCTTCATTTGGCGGATGCCATCCATGGTTGACAACTCCCTGAATTCACGGGTCAAAAAATCCACCCGTTTCTCTCCTGCCCCCTCGAGAAGATCCAGATCGCATTCCGGGGTGGAAAAAAAATAACCTTGGACCAGATCCGCTTCCGAATCGATGGCGATCATGGCCTCATCCCGGGTTTCAATGCCCTCGATCAGGGAGAGACATCCGGCTTCGTGAATGAGAGAGACGAGGCTGGGCAGCATTCTGCGCGCCTTGGGATTGTGAACCGAATTGACAATGATGGATCGGTCCAGCTTGACGATTTCGGGTTGCAGACGCCAGATACGATCAAAATTGGACTCCCCGGCTCCAAAATCATCCAGGGCAATCATGCATCCTTCGCCGCGGTAGTGTGCCATGGCTTCCATCAAGATTCCCTCGTCACCAATCTCCTTTTCAAGGATTTCAATGACCACGCGATGTCTTGGAATCTCCAGTCGTTTGAGCAGGGAGGTGATCATGAAGGCTCCCGATCCTTGCTCCTCCAGGACCATGCGCGGATTCAGATTGAGAAACAACCATTTCCGATCCGGAGAAAAAAGATGGAAGTTCAGAATGTGCAACATTTGACAGAGCCGATCCAGCTCAATCGCGGTCCCTTCATGTTCGGAATGCTCGAACAGTTCCTTGGGAGAGACTTTCCCCGCAGAGGCGCGGTCTTTGGCACGAATGAGACCTTCATATCCAGCCGGCTCTTGATGGGATAGACTGAATATGGGCTGAAAGGCACTTTTCAATTGGAACGGGCCGTAATCACTGATGTTCCATATCCCATCGGATTGGATGTGAGTTGTCAGCAAATCATCCAGGTGTGCATTGCCCATGATGGATGTCAGCCATTCCCGTTTGACCATGATCCTGCTCCTTTTTTTGCAGAAATCTTCATTTGCGGCCAGTCAGCCTTCTTTTTCTGGTCGTTCTTTGGATTTCAGTCCGAAGAGCGTTCCCATAGGTGATCCAGTATGACTAACACAAATCGTGCCAATTTATTATATTTATTAATATCAATATGTTGCAATAAACTGCCAGCAACGTGAACCCGTCCCTTGCCCAATTAATCATCCGAAGTGATCAAAAACAGGGCATTCAAGAAGCCATGTGTTAATAAAAAATCAATCAATTAATTAATAAAATTATAAACAAAAATGGCCATGATTTATCGGGTCATTGCATCTATACTCGGTGCGCTGTGCCCTCGATGAACCGTTCATGAAATCGTTTGATGATCAGGGAGAAGAATCCGCCATGGCAAGGAACCAATCCACAAATTCTTCAGATGGTTTTCTCCGGGTGTTCAGTCTGGAGGACTTTCGCAGGACCATGTATCTTCGCCTGAGAGATGTCGGTGTAGCCAGGATGCATGAACAGCACCAAGGATTGGTGGAAATCATGGTCTCTCTGTATGGCGAGGTGAGAAAGCTGCAAAAAGGGGTGCCCAGCGAGAAGCAGCCTGCATCTCTGCGTGCGACTGTCGATGAGCTGAAAAGGTATGCAACCAATCATTTCAGGGAAGAAGAAGCGTTCATGAAACAGACCGGGTTTCCTGATCTGCCGGGTCACATCGTGTCGCATGAGGCTTTTGTCAAATCATTACTGGAAGTTGAACATCGCATGTGGAATGAATCCATTTCTTATGTGATTGAACTGCAACATTTGATCGTCGGGTGGCTTTTTGAACACATCAACCTGATGGACATGGCTTACGCCCGTTTTTCACGGGGAGAGACACTTGTTACAATTCCCCTGGTCAAAACTTCCCCGGTAGCGGTCAAGACCTCTCCCGCATCTTCCCGGACAGAATCGGCAGATGCCGCCAAGAGTTCTCAAGAAGCGTTCAGAAAGTCGTTGCGCAGTCGCCTGCGCATGACGGGCATTACGAAAATTGACCGGGAACATCAGCAATTGCTGGAAAACATTATCAATCTGAATCTGCTCGTCGAGGAGCTTTCCAAACGCAAGCCGATGACCAGGGATTGGCAGAAAATCGATCAGGCAATTGATTTTCTTCTGTCTTATGGTCGTGATCACTTCAAGGGTGAGGAAGCCTGGATGAAGGGTATCGGTTATCCTCAACTGGCCATTCACGCCGATGAACACAATCGACTTCTGGACCGATTACAGAAATTGGTGCCCAAACTGGCCAAGGATCGCCAGGTATTGTACGTCGTGGACATGAATTTTTTTCTGGTGGAATGGTTGCTGACCCACACCAACCGGACCGACATTCTCTATGTTGAGTATGCCAAGACAAGCAACATTTCATTGTCTTGATGCATGGTGCAGCATGGCCGCAACCCGATTTCTCCCGGAAATCTCCGTGGATTACGCAGATTTCCGGGGTTCGTGGTGCCATGCAGGGGGGCATCCTGGGGAGTTGGTTTCGTCCCGTAGAGGGTGGCTCTCCCGCGTGGGATGTGAAGCCACATCCTGTTCTTGGGATGGCTGCGCGTCAGAGGCTGTCCATTAACCCTCGGATAAAAAAAAATTGGAAAGAAAGATTTTATTGGGGCTCCATCCCAGTTTTTCATTCGTTCTTTTTGAAATTAACAAGTCATTAGACAGCCTCTCAGGCATGCTCCTCAGGTGGTTAATATCACATGACCGTTCTGCACCGTTGCGGCCACGCTCTTCAATCCTGCCTTGCCGTCCGGGTCCGGACCCAGACAAGCTCCTGAAGCCAGATCGAATTGCCAGTTATGAACCCGGCATTCCACCGTGGTTCCATGGTCCACGCCCTTGCACAGGGATGCCTTGGAGTGCGGACAGCGGTTGGAGTAGACCCGAACCGATGCCGGTCCGGTACGATAGACGATCAGGTCACCGCTGCGACGGTTGACACATTGCATCCGGTGTTCCGGAAAATCACTCAAAGGTCCAAGGTCTGGACTTTCCGGGGGAGGAACCGGTTCGGCGTCGGGCAGGGGCGGCAGCAGATCCAGGTCTTTCAAAACATCGATGGCATCGAGCATCTTGTTCAAGCCAGAGGCCGGAAAAGCCATCATGACGGCATCCAGAATTTCTTCCCGGGAGGCCCCGGCCTTGAGGGCCTTGGGGGCATACTGGCGCAGACCGCGCTCGGTTCCCACCACCACCTTGGTGACGATTTGAATCAAATGCCGGGTTTTGTCGTCCAGAGCCAGGACGCTGTGCTTGTAAAAACCCATCAGGTTCTGGGCAGCCTCGGGACGTACTCCGGCCAGATAACGCAATGCCTTGGACATGGAAGCGGAATCCTCTCTCAAGAGTGGTTGAACCCATACAGTCATTCAGCTTGAATTTTTCAAAGTAATGGATATACCAGCATTATATTTTTTTATTCAAGGATTATTTTTTTACCACACAGTTATCCTTTTCGCATCATTTGGCCCGCGTATTGCCACTACTGGTCTTAACGGCATGCTTTTAGAAGTTAAACAGGCAGATTTTGCTGGCACAGTCATCCATATGCCTTAAAAGCAGGCAGAATCTGATCAAAATTATATCATGTACACCTTTGTACCGTTCACTCTGCGAGGCCAACATGAATGCATATGCGCTGCCACAAACAGAAACGCCTTTTTACAAGGCTCCTGGTGTCTTTGACGAGTTGGTCATGCAGGCCAGGGGGTCGGCGAGCCATCTGAAACCCCTCATGCCATTCATTGAAAATCTGGGCATGGAGGAGCTGCATCGTCGGCAGAGTGCCGCCGAGGTTGCCATCCGCAATCTGGGAATCACCTTCACGGTGTATTCGGAAGGGGAAAACATTGATCGATCCTGGCCGTTCGACATCATTCCCCGATGCATTGATGCCCGGGAGTGGGAACGTCTGGAACGGGGACTGGTCCAGCGGGCACAGGCGCTGAACGCCTTTATCGACGATCTGTACAATGAGAAAAAAATCATCAAGGACAAACAATTTCCTGAGGAGGTGTTGGCGGATTCGGTGAATTATCTGCTGCCACTGATGGGAACGCGCCCCAAATACGGCATCTGGGCACATCTGTGCGGGAGTGACCTGTTGCGTGACCGGGATGGCACCATGTACGTGCTGGAAGACAATCTGCGTGTGCCTTCCGGGGTCTCCTACATGCTGGAAAACCGTTTGTTGACCAAGCGGGTCTTTCCGGAACTGTTTCGGGACCATGCGATTCGTCCGGTGGATGATTATCCCTGCCAGCTCTATGAGTTGCTGGCCTCTCTCACGCCACGACCGGATGAAAAGGCCAATGTGGTGGTGTTGACGCCGGGCATCTACAACTCGGCTTACTTCGAACATGCCTACCTGGCGCAACAGATGGGCGTGCCTCTGGTCGAAGCGCGTGATCTGTCGGTAGGCGAGGATGATGTCGTGTTCATGAAGACGATTCACGGTCTGGAGCAGGTGGACGTGATCTATCGCCGCATCGATGATCAATATCTGGATCCGCTGGTGTTTCGGGCGGATTCCACCCTGGGCATTCCGGGGATCATCAAGGCCTGGCGGCGTGGACGGGTGGCCCTGGCCAATGCGCCCGGAACCGGCGTGGCGGATGACAAGGTGGTGTACTCCTACATGCCGGAGATCATCCGCTACTATCTGGCCGAGGATCCCCTCATTCCCAACGTACCGACCTGGCGGTGTCACATTCCTCAGGAGCGCAAACATGTGCTGGCCAATCTGGACAAGCTTGTGGTCAAACCCGCCAATGAATCCGGTGGATATGGCATGCTCATGGGGCCGCATGCGACTTCCGGGGAGCGGGCCATTTTTGCCGCCCGGATCCAGGCCAATCCCCGGAACTACATCGGCCAGCAAACCCTGACCCCCTCCACGGCACCGACCCTGGTTGAAAACCGGTTGGAGCCGCGTCACATGGATTTGCGACCCTTTATTCTCAGCGGTCGGAAATCCTATGTCACGCCGGGTGGCTTGACCCGGGTGGCGTTGCGGCGGGGTTCATTTGTGGTCAACTCCTCCCAGGGTGGTGGCAGCAAGGATACCTGGGTACTGGATGCAGGGAGGTCATAATGCTCTCCAGGGTCGCAGAAAACATTTATTGGATGGCCCGCTATCTGGAACGGGTGGAAGGTTCTGCCCGGCTCGTGATTGCCACCAACCAGACAATGCTTGACATTGCGCCCATCAGTCACGTCCGTCCCCTGAACTGGTTTCAGTTGATCGCCATCACCGGCAGTCGGGAGTGTTATGCCCAGCACCATGCAGCCATCGATGAGGCCAATGTCGTCCGGTTTTTGATCGCTGACACGGCAAACCCCAGCTCCATTCTCTCGTCACTGCGGCTGGCGCGGGAAAACATGCGCAGCACCCGGGAGGTTTTTCCACGGGAAGCCTGGGAAAGCCTCAATGGCTTCACCATGCGCACCCAGGAGCTGTTGCACAAGGAGGTCCCGGCGGCAGAACGTCATGAATTCCTGGAAGGAATCATCAATGCCTGCCTGAAACTGACCGGTCTGTTGGACAGCACCATGTGCCGGGATGAGGCTTTCCACACGTTCCGGTTGGGTCGTTACCTGGAGCGGGCCGACATGACGACACGCATCCTGGATGTACGCGGGGCGGGCATGCTGGAAAGCTGGGAGCGCATGGAACTCCCCCTGCGCAACGCCGTATGGCTGACGGTGCTGCGTTCCCTGTCCGGGGACCAGATGTATCGGCGGCGGGTGGAGCCTCGTATCCGTGGACCGGAAGTATTGGCCTTTCTCCTCAAGGATCGACTGTTTCCGCGCACGTTTCGATATTGCATCGAGGGAGTGGGGGGCAGTCTGAAAAAACTGCACCGTGATTCGGGTGCCCAACAAGTCATCAAGGCCATTGAGGAGGATCTGTACCTCGCCGATGTGAAGGGATTGGCGGAAGGAGGGAAGCTGCATGAATTCCTGGACAAACTGCAAATCCATCTGGGCCATCTCCATGAAAAAATCGGGACGATTTATTTCAATCCGCCCCCGTCCCGGCGCGAGGTTGCCCATGCCCATGATCAGTCTCAATTTCTGGTGCAAACCTGAAGCCGGCGTCCGGGCGTGGTCCGCCGACGATCCCGGCGCAAGGAACGTTTGAAAAACTGGGAAGGAGGTCCAGGAGGAAGGGCTGTGCCCTTCCTCTTGGCGGGGTTTGGGGCGGAGCCCCAACAAAGTCTTCCATGTCAAATCCTTTTAATGAAGGGGTTCTGAATGGTTACGAATCCGGCAGGTTGGCAAGTTGGAGGGTCAGCCGGCAATGATCCCGGAGCAGGAATGGAACGGAAGCGTTTTCGATGAAGCCGGCAGGTTGGCAAGTTGGAGGGTCAGACTGTTGCGGGCGGGATGCGCAGGACATCGACCGCCACGCGCAGCACATGATGACGACCGCCCAGCACCACACCCTTCACCGGGGGAATGTCCGTATAATCCCGACCGACGGCCACCGTGATATGGCGTTCAGCCGGCATGATGCCGTTGGTGGGGTCGAAATCCACCCAGCCCATATGCGGAACATAAAGGGAAAACCATGCGTGGGACGCATCCGCCCCTTCCAGGCGTGTCATGCCTGGAGGGGGATCGGTTTCGAGATAACCGCTGACATAACGGGCGCAAAGTCCCAGAGAGCGCAAGGCCCCCACGGCCAGATGGGCAAAATCCTGGCAGACACCATGCCGTTGCTCCAAAACCTGTTCGATGGGTGTTGCCACGGTGGTGCTGCCGGGTTGGTATCTGAAATTTTGATGGATGCGTTGGGTAAAGGCCAGCGCCGCCTCGACCAGCGGGCGTCCGGGTGAAAAATCCGGACGGGCAAAATCCGCCAATTGGGAACTGCACGGTGCCATGGGTGATTCCAGGACAAAAAAGGCCTGTCGGCGCATGTCGGCCTGGGTTTCCGGTTGCCCCTGACAGCCGCTTTCCCAGGGTGGGGTGGCCGAGGGATCAATAGGTGTCAGGGCAAGGCGCGTGACCTGACTGGTACTCCTGACTTCCAGCTCCTGATGCGGTTCCAGAATTTCGAAGTAGTGGGCCACATTGCCAAAAAAATCCTCGAATTCATGGAGGATCGCCGGTTCCGGATGCACGGTCAGATCGAAGCGGTGACACGGTTGCCAGGGAAGATTGCGGGGTTTGAGGTGAATGCGGTTGTGGCAGATCGTGACCGGTTCACCGTAACTGTAGTGGGTGCTGTGAACGATACGGTAGTTCATCACCGGGGATTCCTGCTGGTTCTGAAGAGATGATGAGGAGGTTCGGCATGCCGGAAATAACTGTTGGCAGCCGTCTCGGAAAACAATGGCAACAGTTGGCGGATGCGACCGGTCAGTTCGACGAGTTGTTCGCGTTTGCCGCCTGGCGCGGTGATCCGGACAAGTCGTTCCGGATCAGCCAGGCGCACGGCAGCCAGGGTTTCAAACACCACCCGGCCCAAATGGGTACGGTAAAGGTTCTGGTCCGGTCCGCGTGGAATTGCTGCGGCATGGCTCTCCATCAAGGTCAATTGAAACACCAGGGAACGGGGATCGGTGTCGTCCTGCAACAATTTTTCCAGGACCAGGGGGAGTTCCATGGTGGTCCGGAACTGCATGCGAAAGGCGGTGAGGCTGTCGTTGATGTTGAGCAACCGCTCCAGAACGGACATTTCGTCCTGTTCTTCAACCGGTTCCGTCAGGGTGGTTTCCAGGATTTGCGCCAGGAACATGCTGCGTTCCAACCGGCGTCCCAGGTCAAGAAACCGCCATCCCAGGTCCCGGTTCATGTTTTCCCAGGTCAAGCCGGCAAAGGCCGTCAATCCCTGGAGCAGAGGGCCTGTCTCCCAGAACAACCCTCCGAGATTCTTGGGAATGCGTCCCTGCAAGGTGTCCAGGGAGTGGGAGATGCCGTCCAGGAGTTCCCAGGTATCGGTCGAGAGTCGATCCCGGACCGAAACAGCCGCCTGCATCAACGAACGCAGAGAATAGGCCAGGGTTCCGACTCGTTCGGAATTCAGGATCATCGAGTACAACTCGGTGAACGGCTCCGAGAGGGCATACTCGCCTTCCTTGCCGGTGAATCCGGGATAGGTGGCTGTCACATGGGTCAACGTGATCAAAAGAAGACGCCGGCACAGGAGACGTTGTTGCCAGGTGAGCATGTTTTCTTCCGTATCCAGGGCCATGAATTCCCGGAACAGGCGAATGATCCCTTCGGCCCGTTCGGCATAACGACCGATCCAGAACAGATTTTCCGCCACCCGGCTGGGAACCCCCACCAGGGGGGCAGGATCCAGGATGGGCGTACTCACCAGGGTATCCCGATGGTCGAACGGTTGATCACCGATGATCCAGATGTCTTTGGCAAGTCCGCCCTGATTGGGGGAAAAGGCCAGACATTGTCCGGTTACCGAAGCAACCCGGGCCAGACCACCGGGCATGACCCGGGCATGTTGGCCATCGCTCGTGAGGTAGGTTCGCATCAGGATGGCATGGTGGCCTGTCTGACCGTCGCGAACGCAGGGTGCCCGGGAGGGGACGAAGGGTTCGCGTGCCACATAACGCTGCGGGGCAGCCAGAACCTGTTCCCGGGTCAAGGGTCCGTTGGTCACGTTGCCGGTGATGGGATAGGAGGGATCGCAGACCAGGGGCAAAAAGGTCAATTCGGGCCAGCGGGCCATGGCTTCGGTGCGGTGCTGCGGATCCCCCAGCCACCAGGTCCGGGGATTTTTCAACAGCAACTCTTCATGAAGAAAATAGTCGGCAAGGCCAGGCAGGTAGGCATGCAGGGCGAGGGTTTCCAGGATGCCACTGCCGAGCATGTTGGCCATGGTCAGGTGTCCGGATCGGGCTGCCTGGGCCAGGCCCACCACCCCCAGCATGGAATCCTCACGCAGTTCAAGGGGATCGCACCATGCCTCATCCACCCGACGCAACACCACCTCGACGGGCATCAAACCATTCAGGGTTTTCAGCCACAAGCGACCGTTGCGCACGGCGAGATCATCACCCTGCGCCAGCGTCAAACCCAGAAAGTGGGCCAACAGGGTGTGTTCGTAGTGCGTTTCATAGCCGGGTCCCGGGGTCAGGAGGACCACATGGGCTTCTCGTTTGGAGAAAGGGGTCAGAGAGACCAGGTCCGAACGCATGTTGCGAAAAAACGGCAGCAGGGCCGGAATATGGGCCAACTGTCCGGTATTGGCATACAGTCGTCCCATGACGCGCCTGTTTTGCAGGACATATCCGTGGCCCGATGGGGCCTGGGTGCGATCCGAAAGCACCAGAAAACGTCCCGTCGGATCCCGCCCCACATCGGCGGCATAAAGTGGCAGCAGGTTTGCCCGGTCAATGGCCCGACCATGGTTGGCCAGCATGAAGCCGGACCAGGCGTCCACCACCGCCAGTGGCAATATGCCCTCATGCAGACAGAAACGGGGACCATACACATCCTGCAACAGCAGGGTCAGCAGCCGATGGCGCTGGATCAGGCCGCGAGAGATTGTCTCCCAGGTGTCGGCATCCAGCATCAGGGGGATTGGATCCAGGGGCCAGAAATGACGCCGACTGACATCTCCTGTCTGAATATTGTAGGTGGCTCCGGATTCTCGCAGCAAACGCCGGGCATCTTCTTCCAACCTTTTGGGCAGTTCGGGTCCGCCTGCATAGAGAAAATCAAAATATTTTCGCCAATGCGGTTGCAGTCCGCCATCGCTTCCAAAAGCCTCCCGGTATCCTGGTTCCCAGTCTTCTTTCACAGGCAACTTTCTGTATTTTAGAGGAATTATGACATACTGCGTCGGAATTCAACTGCATGAAGGAATGATACTCGCCTCCGATTCACGGACCAATGCCGGTGTGGATCAGGTGGGTTCCTATCCCAAAATGTTCAACTTTGTCTGGAAAGGGGAGCGACAGTTTGTGCTGCTCTCTTCGGGAAATCTGGCCACCACGCAAGGGGTGGTGCATCGGCTTTTCCTGGACAGCGAAAGTTCCGAGTGCCAGACCAGTCTCCGCACGGTGGTGGACATGCATGCGGCGGCGGACTATGTCGGCTCGGTCAACCTCGACGTGCAAAAGCGTTTCGAAAACCGGCAAGACCCACAGGTTCGTTTTGAAGCCACGTTCATTCTGGCGGGGCAAATCGGTTCGGCCCGTCACGCCATGTTTTTGATCTATCCCGAAGGCAATCATATTGCCCCTTCTCCCTACCACCCTTTTCTCCAGATTGGCGAAACCAAATACGGCAAACCTATTTTGGATCGCATCGTTCATGCCGAAATGTCCATGGATGATGCTTCGCGTTGCGTGCTTGTATCCCTGGATTCGACCATGCGTTCCAACCTGACGGTCGGTCCGCCCATTGACCTGCTCAAACTGCGCACGGGTGAACTTGATGGAGGCGTGCAGGTTCGCCTGGGACAGGACAATCCCTATCTTCTCTCCCTGTGCAGGCATTGGCACAGAGGTCTCGAACGCATTTTTCACGGTCTCCCCCCACTCAATTGGGAAAGACTCAAGGATCAACACTAGAGCTTTCGCGAGGGTCTTCTCCATGACCATCCGTCTTGCCATCCGGCACCAGACCGTCTATCGCTATGACCGGCTTGTGGCACTTTCGCCGCATGTATTCCGGTTGCGTCCGGCTCCCCACTGTCGCACGCCGATTGAATCGTACACCTTGAAAATTCAACCCGAAAACCACTTCATCAACTGGCAACAGGATCCGTTTGGCAACCATCTGGCCCGGGTCGTCTTTCCGGAACGGAGCCGGGAACTGCTCATGGATGTCGAACTGGTGGCGCGCATGGTCACCATCAACCCGTTTGACTTTTTCCTTGAAGAGGCGGTACGCACGTTTCCTTTTTCCTATGCCAAGGAAGTTGAGAGGGAGCTTCTTCCCTATCTCGAAATCAAGGAAGAGAGTCCGCTTTTGGAGGAGTGGCTGCAAGGTTTGCACCAGAAAACTTCCGGTACGGTCGATTTTCTGGCGGCGCTCAATCAACGTCTCTGTCGCGACATTGGCTACACCATTCGCATGGAACCCGGGGTTCAAAAGTGTGAAGAGACCTTGCGCAAGGGGACGGGGTCCTGTCGTGACACGGGATGGTTGCTGGTGCAGGCGTTGCGACGCCTGGGACTTGCGGCCCGTTTTGTTTCGGGGTATCTGATCCAACTGGTCGCGGATGTCAAAGCCCTGGATGGACCGTCCGGTCCGCTGGCTGATTTTACCGATTTGCATGCCTGGTGTGAGGTCTATCTGCCAGGGGCCGGTTGGATCGGTCTGGATCCCACTTCCGGTCTTTTTGCCGGGGAGGGGCATATTCCTCTGGCCTGTACGCCCGATTTTCGCAGTGCCGCCCCGGTGACGGGGAGTACCGATCCCTGCCAGGTCGAATTTCATCACCAGAACTCCTTGACCCGTTTGCATGAAGACCCACGGGTCACCAGGCCCTACTCCGATGTGCAATGGCAGGAAATCCAGGCGTTGGGCGAGCAGGTGGATGCCGGGTTGCAGGCCGGTCAGGTGCATCTGACCATGGGGGGGGAACCCACTTTCGTTGCCATCGACGACATGGATGGACCCGAGTGGACGACGGCTGCCGATGGCCCCAACAAACGGGAACGTGCCCTGGATTTATTGCAGCGTCTGGCCGGTCATTTTGCGCCGGGGGGCATGCTCCATTTTGGCCAGGGCAAATGGTATCCGGGCGAAGAGTTGCCCCGTTGGCGCTATTCCTGTTACTGGCGAGTCGATGGGGTACCGCTTTGGCACACCCCCACACTCCAGGGCAATCCCACCCGTGCAGATGGTGTGGATGGCAAAACGGCCCACCGTTTTGCCCAGAATCTCGCCGCGCGTCTGGGGCCGATTTCCGAGGCTTTGTTGCCAGTCTATGAAGATCCCATTTACCACATCTGGCAGGAGTATGCCCTGCCGGTGGGTGTGGATCCGTTGCAGGCCTCGTTGACGGACCCTTTGGAACGCCAGCGGCTGGCGCACATTCTGGGTCAAGGATTGCACCAGCCGGTTGGTTTTGTGCTGCCATTGGCCTGGGAACCTTCGGCTTCGACCTGGCAAAGTTGTCATTGGAAAACCCGGCAGGGACATTTGTTTCTGGTTCCCGGCGATTCGCCCATGGGTTTGCGCCTGCCTTTGCGGAGTCTGCATGCCGTGCCACCGGAAAAACGTCCGCTTCCCCCTGAACGCTGTTCTTTTGAACCCCGCGAGGCTTTGGCGGAAAAGCAGCCTGTCCATGCCGCTTGTCTGGATGAGTTTGTCGGCACGGCTCTGTGCGTGGAACCCAGGGGAGGGCGGTTGTATTTGTTTCTTCCCCCCATCACCCACCTTGAGGGCTTCATTGCCCTGGTCGAGGCCATCGAAGCCACGGCCAGGGAGCTGGATATTCCCGTGTTGATGGAGGGCTATCCACCACCAGAGGATTGGCGTCTCAAAAAATTCCATGTGACTCCAGATCCCGGGGTGATTGAAGTCAACATTCAGCCGGCCCACAGTTGGCAGGAGCTGGTGACCCTCACCACCATCCTGTACGAGGAAGCCCGGCAGGCCCGTCTTGGCACGGAAAAATTTCTTCTGGATGGTCGCCATACCGGTACCGGCGGGGGCAACCATGTGACTCTGGGTGGTCCCACTCCGGCGGAAAGCCCCTTGTTGCGACGTCCGGATCTGCTGGCCAGTCTCGTTACCTATTGGCAGCACCATCCCGGTCTTTCCTATCTTTTTTCCGGTCTTTTTATTGGTCCCACCAGCCAGGCTCCCCGGGTGGATGAAGGACGGGATGAAACCCTTCATGAGTTGGAGATTGCCCTCAGCCAGATACCGGACGGCGAGGTCGATCAGCCCTGGCTGGTTGACCGGCTGCTCCGCCATTTGCTGGCGGATATTTCCGGCAACACGCATCGGACGGAGTTTTGCATCGACAAGCTTTATGCGCCCGATTCACCCACCGGACGCCTGGGCTTGTTGGAGTTGCGGGCTTTCGAAATGCCGCCTCATGCACGCATGAGTCTGGTGCAGATGGTGCTGTTGCGTTCCTTGATTGCCCTTTTCTGGCAAAAGCCTTACCGGCATTCCCTGGTGCGTTGGGGGACTGCCTTGCATGATCGTTTCATGTTGCCGTTTCATGTGACCCGGGATGTGACCGAGGTGGCCGCCGAGCTGCGTGCCAACGGCTTTGCCTTCCAGGATGCCTGGCTGGATCCCTTCGTCGAGTTTCGTTTTCCGATTCTGGGTGAAATCCAGGTTCAGGGTATTCACCTGGAAGTGCGTCATGCCCTGGAACCCTGGAATGTCCTGGGAGAGGAGGTCACCCGCCAGGGAACGACGCGCTTTGTGGACTCTTCCGTGGAACGACTCCAGGTTCGCCTGACCAATCTGCCTCCCGACCGTTACTGGCTGACCTGCAATGGCCGGAAAGTTCCTCTGCACAATACCGGTACCGTTGGTGATTATGTCTCTGGGGTTCGGTTCAAGGCCTGGCAGCCGTCTTCCGCCTTGCATCCTCTCATACCGGTGCATTCTCCACTGGTGTTCGACATTGTGGACACCTGGAACAAGCGGGCCATCGGCGGGTGTACCTATCACGTTGTGCATCCGGGAGGACGCCATTACGACACCTTCCCCGTCAACACCTGTGAGGCGGAAGCTCGCCGTGGCAGCCGGTTCTGGGAGTGGGGGCATACTCCGGGACCTTTTCCCAACTCTCCGCCGCCATCACCGCCGGTCGGTGGCCGGTTTGTGCCCCAGGGCAGTGGTGCCGAATCGGTACCACTTCTCACGCCTGCCATCAATCCGGAGTATCCCAACACATTGGATCTAAGACGTTTGTGACCAAGACTTGCCTTCCCCGTATTTCTGGGGCAGAATGTGACCCGTGCGTCGCCGGGTCACGTTTTGTTGTAAAACATGGATTTTGTCAGGAATCGACATGCCTACCCCGTTTGGCCATGCCATGGCCGCCGTTGCCGGAGGAATGATTTTTGCCCGTCGGGAACAGATGACCCGGCGTTTCTGGATTCTCTCCCTGATATGTGCCGAGCTTCCCGATCTGGACATCGTGGCTTTTGTGTTGCGCATCCCCTATGCACATTTTTTCGGGCACCGGGGGTTTTTTCATTCGCTGTTTTTTGCCGGTGTCATGAGTCTGGTATTCACTTCTATCTATTTTTCTGATTCAAAAACAGTATTACGCGAAAAAGGACCGTTCATCGTCTATTTTTTCCTGCTCGGAGCCAGTCACGGTATTCTGGATACATTCACCAATGGCGGCCTGGGGATTGCGCTCTTTTCTCCTTTCGATACCACCCGATACTTTTTTCCCTGGCGTCCCATCCTGGTATCGCCCATCGGGTTGCGTCCATTTCTGACCATGCAGGGGTGGCTGGTTCTGTTGAGCGAAATTCAATGGATTCTGTTGCCGAGTGCCGGCCTGGTGATCTTGACCCGCCTGCCGACAAAATATCTCAGAAAAAACGTTTACTGAATTGATCCTGCTGCCCGTCACTGTTTACTGAATCGGTCTTGGTGCGGGCAGGGGGGGGATGCTTCGCAGGCGGTCAATCTCGGCCAGGCGCTCCACAACCATGGCCAACTCAACGGTGTGGGGTACAGTGGAGGTTTCGAGAAGTGCCCGAAGGCCACGGAGAATCTGCAAAGCCTGATCCTCCTCAAATCCGGCAAGCAGATAATCGGCCATCATGATGGATGCACGCATGGTGCGAGGATGCTCAATTCCCCAGGTGGTCCGGGTGATGGTCAACAATCTGGCCACGACAGGTTGCCCCAGACGAACCTTGTTTTGATCAAGATGGTTTCTGGCCAGGCTTTCCAGAATGGGTACGACAGCCGGGTGATCGGTTCCCCACATGTTTTCCGTGATGGCCAGGGCGCTTTTCAGCAACTCGGCAGCCGGTTCCAGCATGTTCCTGGCCCGGTTGAGTTCGGCCAATTTCAGCAAAAGCTCTACCCGTTTCGCATGAAACGGGCCGGGATTTTTCATGAAAATTTGCAGAGCCTGTGCATAATTCCGGAAGGCTTCATCATTTTGTCCCGCCTCCCTGGCCTCGTCACCGGCCCAAAGCAGCCCCTCACCTTTTCCCGGCAGAGGGGCATCGAAGCGGCTGATATGAATGGTTGCAGCCTGTTTTCGCAATTCGGCTGGCAACGGGGTGTCAGACAGGTGATTGGACACAGTTTGGTTTGGCACAGTTCTGGTGGCAGGCGACGTTTCAACCTGGTTCCTTGGGGGCGACGATTTGGCCGGATTCCCGGGCGGCGACGCTTCGGTCAGATTCCCGGGCGGCGATGCCTCAGCCAGATTCTGAAGAATCTCCGCCATGATCAGGGAATCAGGCTTGAACTGTTTTTCAGCCAGATTTTTTGCCAGCAAAAATTTTTCCCGGGCAGCAGGATACTGTTTTCGGTACAGATCAATACGCCCCAAACGTAAAATCACGGCCAGAAAAAGCGTATGTTGGGGGCCAACGGTTTTTTCCAGGTGACCCTGGGCTTTTTGTAAAAGAGAGACAGCCTGATCCCAGGCATCACGACGTTCAAAATCCGCAGCCCTGTCCATCAAATCCCAGGCCAGCCGGAAAGAATCCGTTGCGGCCATGGTGGCATTCGTGGCGGCGGCCAGTGCCCATGAAGGTGCCAGAACAAGCCATATGATCATGAGCGGCAAACGCATCATCTTCCGTTCTCTCCGTTTGATGTGACCTTTCAAAGCATCACCACTATACCGCAAAGGGCACATCCCTTCCTCCCTTTCTGCCATATCCGGTCAAAAATTCTGGCGTGCAGAGGGTCGTGCAATTTTCTCAAGTAACAGAAAATTCATGCGCACGAAAAAAAAGATTATGACAGTCTGGGATGCAAGCCGGGAAGTCAATCGTTTCAATGAACAAATATGGATTGACGGCCATTCATATTCCCGGGACAATAAATCTGCGAGGTCACACTCTTGACACGCCAATTGCAACGCCGTTTTGGTGAATTGCCAAAGTGGGCCAGTGAAAAACTTGCCGAGGCCGACCCGTCAACCATTGAGGAGTGGGGGGTGCGGATTTTGGACGCCCCCACCCTGGAAAGCGTGTTTGCGGACAAGGCTTGACAAAAGTTATGGAGGTATTGCACGATGATCTGACCGGATTGCCGGGAACAAACGCTATAGGTTGGAGTGCCAATCCTGGAAATGACTTGGTGGCCTGACAGTCATCCAGTTTTGAATATCTGGAACCTCAGCAATCCTTC
>JADGCO010000045.1 GCA_015228935.1 Magnetococcales bacterium
CAGCCCTTCCCCCTGGACCCCCATCCCAGTTTTTCAAACGTTTTGAATGGGTGGGCTGAAAATTTCCGCCCCGCCCATGACACCCAACTCCGACGCCAACACACCTTCGGAAAGATAAAGCTGTGCCCGCCGGGGCCGAACTCCGAGACGATCTCCCGAACGCAAAGAAAGTTGCTTGTGCTGGGAGCGGCTCAGTTCGGCTTCCAGAACCTGGCCTGAAATGGCTTGCAATTCAAGGCGCACAATCGGCCCCAGAATGGCCTGGTGACCCAGCAATACCGGAAACGATCCGGGCTGCCCGGGTGCCGTAAACTCCAGATCATGAGGCCGGATGAAAATGGTTCCCGGGGCATCCTGAATGGAGGCATATTCAGCAGCGGGAAGGGTCAGACCAATATCCGTTTCAGCCAAACCGTTGCGAATCCGACAGGCGAGGGTATTGACGTTGCCCAAAAACTGATAGACAAACGCCGAGGCCGGATGGTCATAAATGCGGGTGGGGGTATCCACCTGTTCAATCCGCCCCTGATTCATGACCACCACCCGATCAGCCACCTCCATGGCCTCTTCCTGGTCATGGGTGACAAACACCCCCGTAATGCCAAGGGTATCGTGCAGATTGCGCAACCAGCGTCGCAAATCCCGCCGCACCTTGGCATCCAAGGCACCAAACGGTTCGTCAAGCAGCAACAACTTCGGCTCAATGGCCAAAGCACGGGCCAGGGCCACACGCTGCCGCTGCCCACCCGACAATTGCGACGGATACCGCTCAGCCAGAAAACCAATCTGCACCAATTCCAAAAGCTGCTCCACCCGGCGGCGAATTTCCGCCTGATCAGGACGGCTGGCACGCGGTCGCGCCCGCAAACCAAAGGCAATATTTTCAAAAACCGTCAGGTGCCGAAACAGGGCATAATGCTGGAATACAAACCCCACCTGCCGTTCACGCGCACTCAACCGGGTGGCATCGGTGGTGTCAAAATGAATTTCCCCCCGATCCGGTTTTTCCAGGCCGGCGATGATCCGCAACAGGGTTGTCTTGCCCGAACCGGAAGGACCAAGCAGGGCAAGCAGTTCGCCGGTTTTAATCTTCAGGGAGACGTCGTTCAACACAATGATGCCGCCCGTGAAGGTTTTGGTGATGGAACGAATCTCAATCATGGTGGTTTCTCAATGGCCCATGGCCTGAAGTTGATCCCGATAGCGCCATTGCAAAAAGTTTTTGACGCCCAACGTCACCAGGGCCAAAATGGCCAACAGCGAGGCCACGGCAAATGCGGCGACAAATTCAAATTCGTTATAAAGAATCTCCACATGCAGCGGCATGGTGTTGGTCAGACCGCGAATATGACCGGAGATGACGGAAACCGCCCCGAACTCCCCCATGGCGCGGGCGTTGCAGAGCAGCACGCCATACATGAGACCACAACGCATGTTGGGCAAGGTCACCTTCCAGAATGTCTGCCAGCCGGAAGCCCCCAGCATCATGGCCGACTCTTCGTCATCGACTCCCTGCTCTTCCATCAGGGGAATCAGCTCCCGGGCAATAAAGGGCAGGGTGACAAACACCGTGACCAGGACCATGCCCGGAATGGCAAAAACAATCTTGATGTCATAGGGTTGCAATAAAGGGGTCAACCACCCCTGGGCACCGAACATCAGCATGAAAATCAAGCCGGCCACCACGGGCGAGACGGAAAAAGGAAGGTCGATCAAGGTCAGCAGCAGACTGCGGCCCGGAAACCGGAATTTGGTGATGGCCCAGGCCGCCGCAACACCAAAAATCAGATTGCAGGGCACGGCAATGGCAGCAATCATCAGGGTGAGACCTATGGCAGAGCGGGCATCCGGGGTGCGCAAGGCCGCAAAATAGACTGAAAATCCCTGGGACAGGGCCTCGCCAAATACAATGAACAGCGGCAGAAACAAAAATCCCCCCAGAAAAGACAGCCCCAAAGTCAAAATAAGAATACGCGCCCAGAGAGGTTCACTGAGCAGAGGAGACCGGTTGCTGAGAAACGGCAAATCCGTGGCCATGTTTCAAACCGCATCCATCCCGGGTCTATCCATTGGAAAAAGATTCATCGAGACTCCACATGAAATTTCCGTATTTTATTTCATATTTTCATGGATCGATCCGGCGACGATGCCAGACCTGCAAGGAGTTGATAATGATCAACAGCAGGAAAGAGACCACGAGCATGACCGCCGCGATGGCCGTGGCACCCGCCGTGTCGTACTGCTCAAGCTGGATGACGATCAGCAGGGGGGCGATTTCCGAAACGCCGGGTATGTTGCCGGCAATGAAAATGACCGAGCCATACTCCCCAAGTCCCCGCGCAAAGGCAAGGGCAAAACCGGTCAACATGGCCGGCAGCAGGATGGGCAGGATAATGCGCAAAAAAACCTTGGTACGACTGGCCCCCAGGGTCAGGGCCGCCTCTTCCACTTCGGAATCAAAGTCCTGAAGGACCGGTTCCACCGTGCGGACCACCAGGGGGAGGCCGATGAAAATCATGGCCACAATGATGCCCAGAGGGGTGAAAGCCACCTTGATGCCCATGGCCAGCAGCCGGGAACCGAGCCAGCCATTGGGGGAATACAACGCCGTCAGGGCAATGCCGGCCACCGCCGTCGGCAGGGCAAAGGGCAGATCAACCATGGCATCGATCAATTTTTTGCCGAAAAACCGGTACCGGACCAGAATCCAGGCCACCAACACCCCGGCCACCACGTTGATGGACGCCGCCAGCAGGGCACTCCCGAAACTCAGACGATAGGCCGCCAGGGCACGTTCACTGAAAGCCTTGGCCATGAACTCGGCCCCGGTCAATCCCGCCGCCTTGACAAATATGCCGGCCAAAGGGGCCATGACCAGCAGGGAGAGATAAAACATGGTAAAACCCAGGGTCAAGCCAAAACCGGGCAGCGTGCCGGATTTGGAAAACGACCCGGTTTGAGTGACCTGACCGGGTTGGGTCTCCGCCGACCGGGGCGTCTGGATGGACGGATCATTCATGGTGAACGTTTGGCCTGCTGGATTTGATCGAACAGCCCCCCATCGGCAAAATGGAGTGCCTGGGCCTGCGACCACCCGCCAAACATTTCCTGGATGGTAAACAGCTTCATGGCCGGAAATTGTTGGGCATGCCGGGCCAATATGACCGGATCATGCGGGCGGTAATGGTGTTTGGCCATGATTTCCTGTCCTTCCGGAGAGTACAGATAATTCAGGTAGGCTTCGGCCACCGGGCGGGTTTTGCGGGCATCCACCTGGCGATCCACGATGGCCACCGGCGGCTGGGCGAGAATGGACAGGGAGGGTCTGACAATTTCCAGGCTTCCCTGGCCCAACTTTTCCACGGCCAGAATGGCCTCGTTTTCCCAGGACAGCAACACATCCCCCATGCCGCGCTTGACGAAGGTGGTGGTCGAACCCCGGGCACCGGAATCCAAAACCGGAACCTGGGCAAACAATTGACTCATGAACGCCCTGGTTTTGGTCTGGTCGCCTCCAGACTGCTGCCAGGCCCACCCCCAGGCAGCCAGATAGTTCCAACGCGCCCCGCCCGAGGTCTTGGGATTGGGGGTAATCACCTGGATGCCCGGACGAATCAGGTCACCCCAATCCTGAATTCCCTTGGGATTGCCTTTCCGCACCACAAAGACAATCGTCGAGGTACAAGGGGTGCTGTCATGGGGCATGCGTGTCTGCCACTCCCCGGGCAAAAGCTGTCGCCCGACCAGGGCATCGATATCATAAGCGAGAGCCAGGGTTACCACATCGGCGGCCAGACCATCCATGACAGCCCGGGCCTGGGCAGCCGAACCTCCATGCGATTGACGAACGGTGACCTTCTCCCCGGTTTTGGCCTGCCAATGACGCACAAAGGCGGCATTGAATTCCTGGTACAATTCCCGTGTCGGATCGTATGAAACGTTGAGAATTTCCGTATCGGCTTGCGCCGGCATTCCTCCCGTTCCCACCCCCCCAATAAAACTCCATACCAGCGTCAGACCAAACCAGAAAAATCGTGTCATGTCCGTCCCTCTGTTTCCATTGGATGTGGGACAATTTTTGAAAAACAAAAAAAGGGGAGTTGGAGAGAGTCCTGCATGAGGTATGATGGACGCACGTAACAGGAAGACAATATCCAGCCAGGGAGCGCGACAACGACGTGGCCATTCGGTTTTTCACCCCTCCATCCTGGACCACCCTCTGGTCAGAAACCCGCAAGACGCTGGAAGATACCATTCTTTTGGCCCTGGATCAAACCGTGCGTCTGGCCGTCACCGGTCTGAATCAGAGCGGCAAGACAGTCTTCATCACGACCCTGATTCACCAATTATTGCAGGGACATCGGAGCAAACGACTCCCTCTGTTCGGGGTCATCGAATCCGGGCGTTTTCAGGGTGCCAAGGTGATCCAGCAACCCAATCTGGACATATCCACCTTTGGCTATGACCGGTTCATTCACACCCTGACCAGTTCACCGCCCGCCTGGCCCCGGGCCACGGATGGCCTGAGTGAAATTCGTCTGGCCATCCGCTATCGTCCCAGGGGCATGGTGCAGAAATATCTGCAACCCCTGGCCACACTCTATCTGGATATCATCGACTACCCCGGCGAATGGCTCCTCGATCTGCCCCTGCTGGATCTTTCATTTGCCGAATGGTCGGCGGAGATATTCCGGCTTTGCGAGCAGGAACCGCGTCTGGCCCTTGCCCGGGAGTGGCGCAACGCCCTGGCCGGCGTCAATCCGGCCACCCCGGCTGATGAGGATGGAATCCGGCAACTCAGCGCGCTTTTTACCCAATTTTTGCATCGCTGCAAGGAGCCGGAAACCGGCCTGCATTTTCTGCAACCCGGACGTTTCCTGATTCCGGGTGATTTGTTGGATACGCCGCTTCTGGCCTTCTGTCCCCTGCGCCCGCCCTCCAACAATGCCCACCTTTCCGGGTCCCTGTACGCCACCATGGAACAGCGCTATCTCCTGTATCGGGAGCGCGTGGTGCGCAGTTTCTACAAGAAACATTTTTCCCGTTTTGATCGCCAGATCGTCCTTGTGGATCCGATGCGGGCACTCAACAAGGGCCATGGCAGCTTTGTTGACATGGAAAAAACCTTGCAATCCATCCTGAGCAGTTTCAACTATGGACCATCGGGTCTGCTCAATCGGCTGTTCAAGCCGCGCATCGACAAACTTCTTTTTGCCGCATCCAAGGTGGATCATGTCGCGGCGAATCAACATCACAATCTGGAAAGATTGCTGGAACAATTGGTGGCCATCCCCACCAATGAAGCCCTGTTTCATGGCGTGCAGGTCAAGGCGATGACTCTTGCCTCGGTGCGCTGTACCCAGACGGTGGTCCAGGAACATGATGGCCGGCGGCTCTCTTTCGTCCAGGGGATACCCAAGGGCCGCAGCGATGAAATCCTGTTGTTTCCGGGTGAAATTCCGGAAACAATCCCCGATGCTGCCGATTGGGATGCCGGGCGGTTTCGGTTTCTCGAATTTGAATCACGCGGCTTGGCTGGTTCCCGTGATGGCACCTTGCCGCACATTCGTCTGGATCAGGCCATGGAATTTTTGCTGGGAGACAAGCTGTGATCGAGCCTGCCAACGAGACGTCCGGATCAGGCCAGAAAGTTTTTGCCGAGAAAGAGGCTGTGATCAAGCCTGCCAACAAGGCGTCCGGATCAGGCCAGAAAGTTTTTGCCGGGAGATAGACTGTGGTCAAACCTGCCAGTTGGTTGCCGCCCATCGAAATTCGTCCAGCCGCCCGTGCCCCCGTTCCTCCCGAGGCCGGACAGACGGAACCTGTCATCCTGGCCTCATCGACGCGCCAAGGGTCCCTGTTGTCGGACCCGGAGTCCGCGACCGTGATTCAGGGGTCCATGTCACCGGATACCGATCCTGAAGCACCGGAGGCCTCGATGCAGGCATCGGCGACAGATGACCTGAACGAAAACAGGGGCGATTCGACCAGCCGGAATGACACCTTTGCGTCACAACGACCCGCCATCCGGGAACGGTGGGGAACCCTTGCCCTCGTCCTGGCGGGAGTTTTTTTGTTGCTGGTCCTGCTGCAAAACCTGATCTTGTATCTCTGGCAGGAGATGACCGAGCGTCCATTGCTGGGCACACTCATGACGGTGCTGGCTTTGGGGGGAGTGGTATCGGCCACTCTCTGGATTGGTCGGGAGTGGTACCGTCTTGCCCGTTTGCGGGAGATGCGCAGCCTGGCGGAAGAGGCTGCCATTCTGGCCACACGCCGAAAGTTTGCCGGAGATGCCTGGGGTTTGACGCAACAGCTCGTTCCTCTTTATCAGCACGATCCGGAAGCCATGGCCGGTCTGGCACGCTTCAATCTGACCATCGACGACACCCTGGAAGATTCCCAGATATTGCGTCTGTTTGCACGCCAGGTGCTGGCCCCGGTTGATTCCCGGGCGCATCGGGTGGTCGTGCGCCATGTCTCCAGCACAACCCTGTTGACGGCCCTGAGTCCCTTTCCTCTCGTGGATGCGCTTCTCTTTCTCTGGCACAACCTGCGCATGGTACGGGAAATTGCGCAATGTTATGGCGTCCATCCCGGCACCATGGGGAGTTGGATCCTGTTGCGGGATGGATGTCAGGGATTGCTCGTGGCCGGCACCACCGATCTGCTTGCCAACCAGGTCAGCAATCTGCTGGGCAACTCCCTGGCTTCCATGCTCCTGGCCCGAGCCGGGCAAGGTATCGCCAATGGTCTTTTCACGGCCCGCATCGGCCTGCAAGCCATGCATCTCTGTCGCCCTGTGCCATTTGCCGACGAAGAACTTGCAATCATTGGTCAATGGCACAAAACCATGGCCGCATCCCTGACCCAGACCTTCCAGGGAAACGTGAGCAACAAGACACCCCGGGAGGATGCCCAACCAGGATGACGATCCAGGATGAAACGACCTGCCTGTTTTTCCGGCGGGATTGGGAACGGAGCCACACAGGGATGGCAATCCAGGATGAAACGACCTGCCTGTTTTTCCGGCGGGATTAGGAACGGAGCCACAAACGCGAAAGGAAATAAACGTATGAAGACCAAGGAAAATCTGAAGGCAGCCTTTGCCGGTGAAAGCCAGGCCAACCGCAAATATCTGGCCTTTGCCAAAAAGGCCGATCAGGATGGATATCCTGGTATTGCCGGTTTGTTCCGGGCGATTGCCGAGGCCGAAACGATCCATGCCCACACTCATTTGCGCAATCTGGGCGGCATCAACGCGACCCTGGACAACCTGAAAGAGGCCATGGCCGGAGAAGATTATGAAGTCACCCAGATGTATCCCGGCATGGTGGCCACCGCCGAGGCCGAAGGTGAAAAAAAAGCCGCCATGGGCATGCGCCAGGCGATGGAGGTTGAAAAGGTCCATCGCGATCTGTACCAACAGGCCATTGCGGCCCTGGAACAAGGCAAGGATCTGGATGCTGCCGCGTGGCATGTGTGCAGCGTCTGCGGCCATACCCACATGGGCACACCACCCGACAAATGCCCGGTGTGCGGAGCCAAACAAAGCGCCTATTCCCGGATGGCGTAATCCGCCATATTCTGGATGGCGTATCCGCAGCATCCGGGTGGTGTCATACCGGGTCGCCGTCAACAAGTTTCCAACCATGCAAAACGTATGAAAAACAGGGTTGGAAATCCAGGAGGAAGGGCCATGCCCTTCCTCGAATCCCATCCAGGTTGACCTGGATTCACTGCGTGCCACTCCATGCCAAAAAAAACCTCCAAAATCGCGCAAGAAATTTTCGATCAGGTTGCCAAGGCACGTCAGGCCCTCGACTATTTTGCCGAACAGGCCCTCGATGACCGTGGAGAGTTTCGCGACGGCACGCAAGTCCGTGCGCGTTTGAATGCGGCCAGGGCCCATGTGACCCGGGCAATTGAAAAAGCCAATGCCTTGAAATAAAATCAGGATCCAATCAATGCATCCCTGTTTTTTTTAGTTTTGTAACTGTTATTGATGAATAAAGCCTGACCATGAAACCACTCAAACGCCAATTCAACACCTTCCTGATCGTTGGCATCACGACCGTTGCCATGGACTGGCTTGTGTATCGTCTGCTCCTCTGGAGCGGCATGCCGGTGGCACCGGCCAAGACCATCAGCTTTCTTGCCGGGGCCACCTTTGCCTTTTATGCCAATCGCTCCTGGACATTTCAATCAAGACAAAAAGGAATCGTGGTCCTGTCACGCTTTACCGGTGTCTATCTGGCCACATTGATTGTCAATGTTTTGGTCAATTCGATGCTTTTATATGTGATCGGACCGGGTGAAATCGGCAAAATCGTGGCCTTCCTGGGAGCCACGACCCTTTCTGCCACATTGAATTTTATCGGCATGAAATTTTTGGTCTTTGCCAACCAAAGTCCCGAGCCGGACGGTTGATGAATACACTTCTTTCCACCCGACCATCGGATTGTCATTGTGTTGCCTTCGCGTTGCCTCACCGGTTTGACAAACCTGCCTGGAAATAAAATATGTCTTCATATTCAGTACTGACAACCCAGACCAAATCAATCCGGGGCGATTTTTTCAAGATGGTGCCCCTGTTGTTTTTTTGTTTTTTATTGCTGTTTCTGAACATGTTTGAAGATACCAGTCACCGCCTTGGTGGTGTCGTTGATGCCCAAACCACAATTCTTGACCAGATGAATGTTCGGACCATTTCTTCCCATATATCCGGACTTGAAGAAAGAAAAAAGCTGCGTTGGCTTTATAAATCAATTGAATTCAACATATACAAAAAAATTGACCATACCCTGGGCAACAAGGCCGTGCGCTTGGCATTTGATTTACATTATTCCTTGCACCTGCTGGCATCACTTGTTTTTTGTATCCTGATCAGCCTGCATGGCCAGTCCAGACCCGGATTTGACCAGGTCGTGGTTGCCGTCTCTGCTTATCTGTTGATTTATTATTATGTTTTCAGCATCGACGGTTACCGGGAAAATTACACCTACATTGAACTGACAGCCATCAGCATGGCCCTTTATGCCAGTCTGGAAAAAAAGATAGCCTTGTTTTTGTTCGCCGTTTTTTTGGGTGTTGCCAATCGTGAAACCGGGATCGTCATGGGACTCATATATCCCCTGCTCAATTGGCAAAAAGAATCCGCAAAAAAAATGGTTTTTTTCATCCTGTTCGGCCCCCTGCTGCTTGTCACGCTCAACCTTGATTTGTTCATGCAAAAAAATTTTTACAATCTGGCCTTGTTCATCAGCAAGGAAACATCCTCAGGCCCGAGCCTGTTTCATCTATCCAGCATTCCACCTGGAACCGGAATCATCATGGCACTCAAATACGGGGTCTTTTTTGCGCCCCTATCAATTTTTTTGCCCGGATTGCTGAGATCGGATACCGGAAAAAAATGGATATTGATTTTCTTGTTGTATGTTGCCGTGATCGCACTGGGCAGTTATCTGGGTAATTATTTCCTGCTCAATCTGTTGATTCCTTTTTATATTTACGGGGTCGGCCTGACCTTGAATAATGCAGAAAGGTAACTATTCAGCTTCCCCAAAAAAATAACGTTTGAAAAACTGGGATGGAGGTCCAGGAGGAAGGGCTATGCCCTTCCTCCTGGCGGGTTTTGGGGCGGAGCCCCAACAAAGTCTTTCATATCAACCCTTTTTTTGCAATGGTTCCGGATAGATACGCAGAAAGTAGATTTTCTGACGGCGCAAGGCCAATGGTTCCGTAATTTTCAACAGCCAACAGGAAATGGACAACATGATCCGCTACTCGCTGGTGATTCCCTGCTACAATGAAGCGGCCAACCTGCCCCTGTTGATTGATCGCTGCCAAAAACACCTGACCCGACCCGATCTGGAGGTGATTCTGGTGGACAATGGCTCGACGGATGACTCTCCCAACCTGTTGCAACGCTTGCCGGGTGATGGGGGCCTGATTCGGTCGATCCGGGTTCCGGTCAATCAGGGATACGGCTTCGGAATCCTGTCCGGTCTGCGGGCCGCCAAGGGAGAGATTCTGGCCTGGACCCATGCAGACCTGCAAACCGATCCGGCGGATATTCTCAGGGCACTCGATCTTTATGCCCGGGAAGCAAATCCTGAACGCCTGTTCGTCAAGGGCCGCCGTTCCGGGCGTCCTTGGGGGGATGTCGTGTTTACCCTGGGCATGAGCCTTTTTGAAACCCTGTTGTTGCGGCATCTGTTCTGGGACATCAACGCCCAGCCGACCCTTTTTTCCCGTGCGCATTTTCAAACCTGGGTGGATCCTCCCCACGATTTTTCCCTGGATCTCTACGCCTATCATCAGGCCAGAACCGCCGGCTTGCAAATCCGGCGCTTTCCTGTCATCTTCGGCAAGCGGGCGCACGGCATTTCGCACTGGAATATCAACTGGCGCAGCAAGGTCAAATTCATCAAACGCACCGTCGCCTTCAGTCTGCAATTGCGACAGCGTATTCGGGTCAGTCAAACTGTTCCCAGATAAAAAGCCTGGAGAACAGGTCGGCCACAGTAATTCCAGATATGAAGCCAGGGGCACAGGCTGGTCACAGGGATTCCAGGTATAAAGCCAGGGGCACAGGCTGGTCACAGTAACTCCAGGTGAAAAGCCTGGGGAATGGGCTGCCGGTTTGGGAATCCTGGAAAAATCAACCGGGTCAGGGAAGGCACAAAAGCATGATTCTGGTCCAGCATCGGATCAACACCCGGGCCGGGTTGCAGCAGGTTCCGCCCCGGTACGGCATCGAAATGGATATCCGCTCCCAGGGGAGCCATCTGGTTTTGCACCACGATCCCTTTCAACCTGGCGAGGCCCTGACCGATTGGATCCAGGATTATCGCCATGCCCTCCTGATTCTCAACGTCAAGGAGGAGGGGTTGGAAGAGCCGGTGCTGGCCATCATGCGGGAACGCAACATTGATAATTTTTTCTTTCTGGATCAATCATTTCCTTTTTTGATGCGGACGGTGCGCCGGGGGGAGCGTCGCTGTGCGGCCCGGGTCTCGGAATTTGAATCCGTTGCTACGGCTCTCTCTCTGGCGGGTCAGATCGATTGGGTCTGGGTAGACTGTTTTACCCGTTTCCCCCTGGATCGGACGGATTATCACCGCTTGCGGGAGGCCGGTTTGCGTCTATGCCTGGTCTCCCCGGAGTTGCAGGGACGCACGGACACGCAGGAAATCATGCAAATGCGCACTCTTTTGGATCATAACGGCATGTTCATGGATGCTGTCTGCACCAAATATCCTGACCGCTGGCAATGACCATCACCCCCCTCTTTCGCCACCCTTTTTTTCTGGTCGGGATGGGTTTGCGCCTGTTGTTGATCTTTTGGGCAGAACCGTGGGTCCAATCCCACTGGTTCGTTCCCTTCCTACAGGAATTTTTGCGCCATCCAACCCTCAACCCCTGGACAACGCATCTGCTCCAGGGGGGAGATGGCATGGCCTTTCCCTATGGATTGGTCATGTTTCTGGTCTATCTTCCGGGTGTGGCCCTTGGCACGCTCCTGGATCATCTCTGGCAGATGACCGTTTTTTCTCATTGGGGATTTGCCCTCACCAATCTGGGGGTTGATCTGGCCATCCTGTTTCTGTTGTTGCGTATTCTGGAAATCAGTGAAAGAAAAATACTGCTCTTTTACTGGCTCTCTCCCATCGTACTCTATGTCGGTTACTGGTACGGACAGACCGACCTGGTGCCACTGGCCTTGTTGATGGCGGCATTCCTGGCTTTGCATCACAATCGTTTTCAACTGGTTGCAATCTGTCTGGCCATGAGCATTTCCGCCAAGCTCAGTTTTATCGTGGCGGTTCCCTTCTTTCTCTTCTTTTTCATCAACAATCGCCGTTATGCTGCGGTGCGCTCCCGGTTCATGACCATCCTGGGAGTTGCGCTGGTCCTGCTCAATCTGCCCCTGCTCACCTCCAGCGGGGGCATGGAAATGATCCTGAACAACCGCGAAATGGCCAAGCCGTACTGGGTACGCATTTCCGTATCGGCAGAGGCGGATCTGTTTGTGGCTCCCCTGGTCTATCTGCTCGTTTTGTTTCATATCTGGCGGCAGGGACGCATGAACCGGGAGATGCTGTTTTTTGCCACGGGTCTTGGCTTCATGAATCTGGTCACCCTGACCCCCTCGTCGGTGGGATGGTTTGTCTGGATCGTGCCGTTTCTGGTGGCCTGTCATGGCCAGGTCAGGGGGTGGCGGATCGACCTTTTGAGTCTTGTTTATTCAATTCTTTTTCTGATACTGGCCCCCATCAATGCCCCCGGAGCCTCTCTGCCCTGGTTGCAGATTGATTTTTCATCTCTGGGACCCGCCGTTCGGCACCTGCTGGGTGAGCGGGGGGTCAGTCTCATCCAGACCGGCCTGACCGGCGTGGGGGCGATTCTGGGCTGGTGGATGTTTGCGCGGGGGATCGTGCGCGACACCTACTCCCGCCTGACCCGCAAGCCCCTGGTCATCGGTATCTCCGGGGATTCCGGCAGTGGCAAGGATTATCTGGCCCACGCCATGGCCCATCTCTTTGGCAACGTGTCGGTGGTGGAAATATCCGGAGATGATTACCATCTCTGGGACCGCTACGCCCCCATGTGGAAGGCGTTGACCCACCTGAACCCCAAGGCCAACGACCTGAAAAAATTTCACCACGATCTGGAATCCCTGGTGGAGGGACATATCGTGCTGTGTCGGCGGTATGATCACAAAACCGGGCGCTTTTCACCTTTGACCCGGGTAGAAGGGCGGGATGTCGTCATTGCGTCTGGATTGCATGCCCTGCATCTGCCGGAGCTTTTGGATCTCATGGATGTGCGGGTGTTTCTGGACATGGACGAGGGGTTGCGCCGTCATCTGAAAATTCAGCGCGATGTTCACAAGCGGGGGCGGTCATTCCAGGAAACCCTGGCTTCGCTGGAAAAACGTCAGCCGGATCGGGAGCGGTTCATTCTGCCGCAGGCCCGGCATGCCGATATCACTTTTCGTCTGCAACCCATTCTGCCCCTGCCCTCGGCAGATGATGCCGACTCGGCAACCTCCACCCGCCTGATCAAACTGGGCGTCACCTTGCAACGCAGCCCGTTTTATGAAGATTTATTGCGTGTCCTGATCGGTTTGCTGGGCCTGTTCCTGGAATCCGAACACGATCCGGAAACGGGTCTTTATCATCTGACCATCGAGGGACGTCCCCTGGGCACGGAAATCCAGATGGCTGCCCGGCTGCTCATTCCGCAACTGGATGATTTGACCGGACTGGAACCCCAATGGCACGATGGCATGACCGGTTTGATGCAATTGATTGTTCTGCTCCATGCCGTTTATGTACTGAAGAAAGACAGGTCATAAAAACATGTCCCTGAAGGAAATCAACTCCCATCCGTTCGCCCAGCCACCCAGGGCGGTCATTTTCGACACCGACAACACCCTGTATGCCTATCGACCGGCCCATGAAAAAGGGATGGCGGTGGTGCGCGACAAGGCCTGTCGCATGTTCGGTCTGACCCCTGACAGCTTTGACGCGCATTTTGCCAGGGCACGCCAGGAGGTCAAGGAGCGTCTGGGCGAGGTGGCTTCCAGTCACAGCCGTCTGCTCTATTTTCAACGATTCATCGAGCTGGTCGGTTTCCGGACGCAGATCATTGCCTCCCTCGATCTGGCCCAGACCTATTGGAGTACTTTTTTGATGACCAGCCGGCTCTTTCCGGATGTGGAAGAGTTTCTCCTGGATTTGACCCGGGCCGGTATTCTGCGGGCGGTGGTCACCGATCTGAATACCGAAATTCAGTTTCGCAAGCTGGTCTATTTCGGCCTGGACAACCGGTTTGATTTCATCATCACCTCGGAAGAGGCCGGTCGGGACAAACCCGATCCGTTGCCTTTCCAACTGGCCCTTGCCAAACTGGATCTCCGTCCCGAAGAGACCTGGATGATCGGGGATCATCTGCAAAAAGACATTCAGGGTGCCCGGTCATTGGGGATGGTCACGTTGCAAAAACGGCATGCCGGGGTGGAGGTTGGCCAGGGAAGTGCCCAGGCGGATGTGATTTTTGATCATTTCGGTGAGTTGCGGGAATTTTTCGGTCTCCTCCAGCAAAAGCGCTGGGCCAAAACCGGTTGAACAGGAAAAGCAGGATATGAGTTCTGGCAATATGGACCAACTCGACCTGACACCACTGGAAAACGCCGTCCAACGACTTGACGAAGGGTTGGCCCGCCACCAGCGCGACACGACCGACACACTGATACGTGACGGTCTGATTCAAAGATTTGAATTTGTTTATGAAATCAGCCATAAAATCCTGAGACGCCACCTGGAAAGGATCTCTCCCTCCCCGGAACAATTCGCTGGCATGGCCTTCGCTGACCTCATTCGTACCGGCAACGAGCATGGCCTGCTGCTGGGGGATTGGGGGGACTGGAAGAGTTATCGGGAAAGACGTGGGAAAGCCAGTCATACCTATAACGAAGAGATGGCCAATGACGTTGTCCAGCACATTCCTGCCTTCCTGAAAGAAGTCCGTCACCTTCTGAATCAGCTACAAGCAAAGAATATTTGACGCCATGGCTGAAACCGAAAAACCCCTGCTCGATATCCGCCCGGACCACCTGCAAATCGTGCAGAATATCCTGAAAAAACATGTGCCTGACCTGGAGGTTTGGGCGTTTGGTTCCCGTGTCAAATGGACAGCCAAACCCTACTCGGATCTGGATTTGTGCGTCATATCCGATACGGCACTGGATGTTTCGGTGCTGGCTGAACTGAAGGATGATTTTTCTGAATCCGACCTGCCAAAGCAAAAAAATTGACTTCCGACATATTTTCCTCCAGTATTCACCAGTATGTGGTCAGGCCTTGGGCATGCCTGTTTTTTTTGTTTCGTTTTCTTTTTTGGAATCCATGATATGGGCTTTTCGACACCCGCCAGCACCTGCCCGTTTGTCGCCGGTGGCATGATTACCGATCCCCGCCTTTTTGTCGGGCGCGAGAGCGAATTGCATTTTTTGTCGAGCCGCATGACCGGTGCCCAGGTGACCAGCGTGAATGTGTATGGTCCCCGGCGAACCGGAAAATCCTCTCTTGTGTATCATTTTTATTCCACTTGGCCAGAGATGGTTGCAGATCCGGGTAATTATGCTGTGGCCTTTCTGGACCTGAAAAACGACCCATGCCACACGTCTCCGGAATTTTATCAAAAGTTGGCGACAGCCTTGCGGGATTTGCCGACTGTGCGTGGACGACCCGATTTGGCCGACCCCTTGCGAAATATCCGGAAATATGGAGATTTCGAGTCAGCCTTGCAGGCATGGAAAGTTCAGAAGGTTCGGCCCGTTTTTTGTCTGGATGAGTTTCAAGTGATCACCTCATCTGCCGAGTTTACCAACGATTTCTACAATGGTCTGCGCGCCTTGTTGAATCGCAGCCTGCTCATGTTGGTGTTGGTTACCCATGATCCCTTGGGCAGGTTGCGGCAGAAAGACAATTCCACTTCGCCGTTTTTTAACCTGGGTCTTCATATTCAATTGGGTGATTTGAAGGATGATGAGGTCAAAAAGCTGCTGGCTCTTCCCTCTCCTGGTGCAGATGCCGATTCTTCCCCTTGTTTGACCACCGACGAACAAAATCTTGCCCGGCAATGGGCAGGGAATCACCCCTACGCCTTGGCCTTGGCCGCCAAAACTCTTTTTCATCTCCGACATGCGGGAAGCATGGAAAAGGCTCGGCAATCCTTTGTTCGGGAAATCAGCAATGTTTCCAGCATGAGTGCATGGTGGCGTATCTCTCATTTGCCAATATTGAACGAAATATTTTTATTGATGAAACGGGTTGGAACGTCTGCCTTTCCTGCTGGCAATGCCTCAAAATAAATTTCCGCACTTTCCATGAATTTTGGGTCTGTTTTTTATTTAAAAATTATATTTGATGTTTAATTATGAAAGTGCGTTACGTCAAGATTGAATCTTTCAGGAGACAGACATAACATGTCATGGGAATCTTGCGATGCCTCATAATGCACAAAGAGTCCCATGCCCGTTCGTGCCTGGAGGCATGATTGCTGATCAGAAACATCATACCTCGCAAATTTTTGTCGGACGCCAAAGCGAGTTGGAAACCTTGCTGGCCTGTATGACCAGAAACCCGCCAACCAGTGTGAACGTCCATGGTCCCCAGAGAATTGGCAAATCGTCTCTCGCTGGTCAGTTTTGCTCCATCTGGTCAAAACATTTTTCAGATCAAGATAAAAATAATTATGCCGTCGCCTTTCTGAACCTGCTCAAATGCGTGACAGTTACTGATTTTTATAGAGAAATTGCGAAAGTTCTGTTGGATCTTCCAGAAGTGCATGCCCGGCCAGGGCTGGCCGCACCTTTGCAAAATGTCCAGGATTATGACAGCTTTGAAGCCGCCCTGGTGGCATGGAAAAAACAACAGGTGCGACCCGTCCTTTGTCTCGACGAGTTCAATCACCTGGGCGACATTCCTTCGGAATTCACGAATAATTTTTTCAAAAATTTGCGTTTATTGGTGGATGGCGGCCTTGTCATGCTGGTGATGGTCACCAGAAAACCCCTGGGCAGGATACAAAAATCACTCAAACTTTCTTTTCATTTCTTTAACCTCGGGCAACATATTGAATTAAGGAAATTTACTAACGATGAGGTCAGGGAACTACTGACTCTCCCTTGTTTGAATGCAAAGGCTGGATCTGCCCCTTGTTTGACAAAAGCCGAGCAAGATATTGCCCGGAAATGGGCCGGGAATCACCCTTTCGCCTTGGCACTGGCCGCAAGCTTTCTTTGTCAATATCGACACACTGAAGGTGCCCAGGAAGCTCGTCATAAATTTAACTATGAAATTAATAACAATATCAGCCTGGGTTGGTGGTGGCGTATATGCAACTTACCCATATCAGGTGAAGCACCCGATATGCTCAATAATCTTGCAATGTTTATATTTAATATCGGCAATCAAGCGTCTAATATCGGGAAAACTATTTTTGGGCTTGGCGTAATCATCGTTATTTTACTGATCCTGATAGGAATTATCCCCGCAAGGGAGTTTTATGTCGAATTTATTAAGCCAATCTTCGTTAAATAAGACACATCCCTCCTTCTTCTCCCTCCCCTGGTTGAAAGAGTGCGGGCGTATTCTCTATTGGAGTTTCTTCAAGCCCTTCACTTTCAACAAATGGTTGAAAGATATTCATCCATATCTTAAACACGATGACAATCCATTCAAGTTCAAAAAGGAATTTGCTTCCAATCCAGGCTTGCGTACTTATGCTTGGCAAGTTTGGTGGATTTCCTTGCTGGCTCCTTTGCTGTTGACCCTTGTTTTTGGAATTGTATGGCCAGGACGCTTTGATTGGGAAAAAACTGTCATGTTTTTACTCGGCTGGTCTCTTGGTCTTCTGATTTTACGCATCAATAAATCGGTCATTCAGTTCTTTATCGCGGCACTTGTTTTAGTTTTTTTGACCATATCAATTGGGAAATATTCTGATATTTTGCCATTTAATGATATATTTTTTCAATATAAAAGAATTATCGTTTACTTAAATAATATAGAATATATAAAACCTCCGCTTAAGAACGCAGCCACCATCGCGTCAGGCGTCGCGTTCGGCGTCGCGGGAGGCGTCGCGGTAGGCGTCGCGGTAGGCGTCGCGGGAGGCGTCGCGGGAGGCGTCGCGGGAGGCGTCGCGGTAGGCGTCGCATGTATTATAGGTGTATTACGAATACCGTTTTGGATCCCGGAATGCCTTTTGCTTCTTGGACTTAAAGGATTTATTGGAAATAAGGACCCGTTACGTACCCTGAAATGGGCACCCTTGTGGGGCGATCAAGTCATTTATCTTCCTCTGCCATTCATGGATGGCATCATCCTGGCTGCCTACCGGCAAGAACCCCAGCAAGCCATCACTTTCCTGGAATATTTGACGACTTCGACCAATCAACAAAAACGGGCGGCACGGGTCATGGAACGGGTCGCTCTGGAAGAAGCGGGACGGCGACGCAACAGCCATGACATTGCCTTCATGGCGGAATCCCTGCAATGGCTGCCCCAACCCTATCCAAAAGAGTTTGGCAGCTACCTGCCCCAAATGCTGGAGATTGCCCAGGGGGTCCGTGCATCCCTGGAGGCATCCTCTGCCCATCGAAGGATGGAGTTGTTGCAATCACCCATTGCCCAATTGGGCCGGTTGAAAAACACCCTCACCCTGGAAAAAAAAGCCAGGCGGGCAACGGCCTGGGGCGGAGTCGCCAACCATTGGCAAGGGATCCTGGAAACCGCCCACCGCTCCCTGGCGGAAGAGGCGAAAAAATCCGGGGAAATTCCCAACCCCTATGTGGCGGGGCAACCCCTGAATCCCGAGGAGTCCCAAAGCCGCTTCAAGGGCCGCCGCGATCTGTTTCGCCGCATGGAAGAGTTGGCCCTGGCCTCCCAGGCCCCGATCCTGTTGTTACTGGGAGGCCGTCGCACCGGCAAAAGCTCCAGCCTCAACTTTTTGCCGGAAAAAATGGGACCCGAGTGGATCCCCCTCGTGGTGGATGGCCAGGGACTCTCCCTCTCGACCTCCATTCCCGGTGTCGTCGAAGGGTTGATCAAAGCCATCCTGGAGAGTGCCCGCCGCAACCGCAACCTCCAGCTTCCAACCCCGGACAGGGAACAGGTGCAGAAAGACCCCTTCCCGGCCTTTCTGCACTGGATGGAACAGGCTGAAAAGAGCGTCGCGCCAGAGAAAAAATTTCTTCTCTGCCTGGATGAATTCGAACGCCTGGGGCAGGTGGTGGAGCGCAACCATGGTGACCCAGGTCTGCTCAACTTTTTGCGCCACGTTGCGCAAAAACGGCGGCACTGGGTGGTGCTGTTCAGTGGTGTCCACCCCCTGGAGGATCTCCCCCCCTACTGGTCCGATTGCCTCATCAACTCCCAAACCATCCACATCAGCTTTCTGCAAACGGATGAGGCACGGGAGTTGATCCAACAACCCATCGATCAATTCCCGGATATCTACACACAAGAGGCCGTGGAGGCACTGCTCCACATCACCCGCTGCCATCCCTATCTCGTGCAACTCCTCTGCTCCCTGTTGGTCGAGCGGCTGAATGCCACCCGACAGACCCGGGTGACGGCAGCCCAGGTGACAGCAGACCAGGTGACAGCAGCCCAGGTGACAGCAGCAGACGTGGCCGCCGTGGCTCCCTTGGCCTTTGACCGGGGCATGGGATATTTCGACGAATGGTGGCGCACCACCTTGCATGACGATGAACGAAAAATTCTGGAAACAATTCATCGCCAGGAACCGGTGGGTGACGGGAAAAACCCGGCACTGCGCCGCCTGTTGCGCTTGGAAGTTATTGAAAAAAAAGATGGGCAGTATAAATTCCAGGTCCCGCTCCTGGAACAGTACGTGGCGCTCCAGTTGGGGGAGTGACATTTTCCGCAGCCTCTGCATCTTCGGTGCAAAGCATCGTGACGGAGGGGGAGAGTCCTGCTAGTATGGGGGGATTGGATTGGGCTGTTCCCTTCACCTGCCGGCGAGAGGTCAAAAATCGCCTGCCGGCCTGGCACGGAACCTGATCCCGGCTGCAATGCAAAAAAGTGGGTAGAGACGCATGGCAAAATTTGTCTTTGTGACGGGCGGTGTGATGTCTTCCCTGGGCAAGGGATTGGCCGCCGCCTCCCTGGGCTGCCTGTTGCAGGCCCGCGGCTACAAGGTCACGATCCAAAAGCTGGATCCCTATATCAACGTGGATCCGGGCACCATGAGTCCCTACCAGCATGGCGAGGTGTTCGTCACCGACGATGGCGCGGAAACCGACCTGGATCTGGGACACTATGAACGCTTCCTCGGGGTTCCCATGAGCCAGGGGAACAATTTTACCACAGGCCGGATCTATCAAAGAGTCATCCGCAAGGAACGCCGGGGTGACTATCTCGGTTCGACCGTGCAGGTCATCCCCCACGTCACCGACGCCATCAAGGATGCCATCGGCAGCATTGCCGGGGATTTTGATCTGGTCATCGTCGAAATCGGCGGCACGGTCGGCGATATCGAATCCCTCCCGTTCCTCGAAGCCATCCGCCAGATGCGCATCGACCTGGGACGGGATCGCACCCTCTTCGTCCACCTGACCCTGGTCCCGTTCATCCATACCGCCGGAGAACACAAAACCAAACCCACCCAACACTCGGTCAAGGAGCTGCGGGCCATCGGCATCCAGCCGGACCTTCTCCTCTGCCGCAGTGACCGGGAAATTCCCCTCAACGAAAAAAAGAAAATCGCCCTGTTCTGCAATGTGGATCAGGATGCCGTCATCTCCTGCGTGGATCAGGATACCATCTACAAAGTCCCCTTCGCCCTCTATCGGGAAGGGTTTGGCCGCAAAATTCTCTCCCTGCTCAACATGCCCAACCGGGAACCCGACCTGACCGAATGGGAAGAGGTCCTGGAAAAGGTCATCAATCCGCAATTCAAGTTGACCGTCGGCATCGTGGGCAAATATCTGGAATTGAAGGATGCCTACAAATCCATCGTCGAGGCCCTGCACCACGGCGGCATCGCCAACGATTGCCGGGTCACCCTGCGCTGGGTGGATGCGGAATCGTTGCAGGACAACACCGTCGAAGCCCAGTTGCACGGCGTGAATGCCATCCTGGTCCCGGGCGGGTTCGGGGAACGGGGTACCGAAGGAAAAATTCTGGCCATCCGCTTTTCCCGGGAACAAAAACTGCCCTACCTCGGCATCTGTCTGGGCATGCAGATGGCCGTGGTGGAATATGCCCGGCACGTCCTGGGTCTGACAGGAGCCAACTCCACGGAGTTCGATCCCAACACACCCCATCCGGTGGTGGCCCTGCTGACCGAATGGGTCGATGGCGAACAAATCCAGAAACGCGAACGCAGCCACGACAAAGGCGGAACCATGCGCCTGGGTACCTATCCATGCCGTTTGCGGGAAGGGAGTCTCGCCGCCCGCACCTATGGCACACCGGATATTTCCGAACGCCATCGCCACCGGTTTGAAATCAATGTCAACTACCGGCAACAGTTGGAACAGGCGGGCCTGATCTTTTCCGGCGTCAGCCCGGACGAACGCTTGATGGAAATCGTGGAGTTGCCCGGTCATCCCTTTTTTGTGGCCTGCCAGTTTCATCCGGAATTCAAGTCACGGCCACGCCAGCCCCACCCCCTGTTTGCCGCCTTTGTGCGGGCCGGACTGGAAACCAAGAATGACCGCTGAGCCGCTGTTCCTGACCACCACCCCCGCGCCAACCACTCCGGAACCCAAAAATGGTCGCTGAAACAAGCCCCCGTAGCGTCGAGGTCGGCCCAGTCGTTTTTGGTCAACAACGGCCCCTGGTGATCATCGCCGGTCCGTGCGTGATCGAAGGACGGGATTTTGCCTTGCGTTGCGCCGCACAACTGCAAACAATCGCCGCTCGGCTCGGGATGCCCCTGGTCTATAAATCCTCCTTCGACAAGGCCAATCGCACCTCGACGCAGGGGTATCGGGGCGTTGGCCTGGACGAGGGCTTGCGCATTCTCCAGGACGTCCAAAATGCAACCGGTCTGCCGGTGGTGACCGACGTTCATGAATCCGGGCAAGCCAAAAGCGTTGCAAATGTGGTGGACATGTTGCAGACTCCGGCTTTTTTGTGCCGTCAGACCGATTTCATCCAGGCCGTGGCCGCCACAGGCCGCCCGGTCAACATCAAGAAAGGTCAGTTTCTGGCACCGGAAGACATGACGCGCGTCGCCGAAAAAGCGGCATCCACGGGAAATGACAAGTTGTTGTTGTGTGAAAGGGGGAGCATGTTCGGTTACCGCGATCTGGTCGTGGACATGCGCTCCCTGGCCATCATGGCCACTACGGGATATCCGGTGGTGTTTGACGCCACCCACTCGGTCCAACGACCAGGAGGAATGGGTCTGGCCTCCGGCGGCGACCGCCGTCACGTAGCACCCCTGGCCAGGGGTGCGGTGGCGGTCGGCGTGGCCGGCATCTTCCTGGAAACCCACCCCGATCCCGACCAGGCGCCGTGCGACGGTCCGAATATGGTACCGTTGGCGGATTTGGAACCGTTTTTGGCAAGCCTGAAGAGGCTGGATGACGTCCAAAAAAACATGTAAGGGGGAGCGCCATGCTTCGGCGAACACCGCTTTACGACCAGCATCTGGCCCGTGGGGCCAAAATGGTTGATTTTGCAGGTTGGGACATGCCTCTGCACTACGGATCCCAGGTGCGGGAACATCATGCCGTGCGCAGAAACTGCGGCGCGTTCGATGTCTCCCACATGGGCGTGGTGGACATCGGCGGTCCCGGGGCCACACCGTTTTTAAGCCACCTGCTGGCCAATGACGTGGCCCGCCTCGGCCCGTCCACCGATGGCAAGGCGCTCTACGGGGTCATGCTCAACGAGCAGGGCGGCGTGGTGGATGACCTGATCACCTACCGAACCGGTCCCGACACCTATCGTCTGGTCATCAATGCCGGCACCCGGAACAAGGATCTGGCCTGGATCCAGGCCAGGGCCGCAACCCATGCCGTCACCATTCGGGAACGCACCGATCTGGCCATGGTGGCCATCCAGGGACCCCGGGCACGCGAACTTGTGCCCCTCGCCCTGCCTCCTGTTCTGGCCAATCAGGTTTGCGGGCTGGGATCCTTCCGCTCCATGTATAACGGGGATATGTTCGTGGCCCGCACCGGCTATACCGGAGAAAATGGCTACGAAGTCATCCTGCCCCAAAGCGATGTCGTCCGGTTCTGGGAAACCCTCATGAGCGTTGGCGTCGTCCCCGTGGGACTGGGTGCCCGCGACACCCTGCGTCTGGAAGCCGGTCTCAATCTGTACGGCTCCGACATGAATGACACCACCAATCCCCTGGAAACCGGTCTGAGCTGGACCATCGCCTGGGAACCCGCCCAACGCGATTTCATGGGACGGACGGCCCTGGCCCCCCTGTGGGGCAAACCTCCCCCCTTCAAGCGCGTGGGATTGATCCTGGAAGGTCCCGGCGTCCTGCGCGATCATCAGGCCGTGGTCAGGGATGGCCAGCGGGTCGGCGAGGTGACCAGTGGCAGTTATTCACCGACCCTGGGGGCGGGAATTGCCCTGGCCCGGGTCGCACAAGACATTCGCGAAGGGGATACCTGTCAGGTGGAAATGCGGGGACGCACCCAACCCGCACGTGTGGTCAGACCACCTTTTGTGCGGGCCGGCAAACCGGTCCATGACGACTGAAAAGAGACTTTCGGGGGGAACCCAAACATGCCCTTCATTCCTCATACCGAAGCGGATCTGCGTGACATGCTGGCCGTTATCGGGGTCACGAATATCGACGCCCTGTTCGAGGAGATTCCCCAGGAATTGCGCCACGACAGCCGTGCCGATCTGCCTCCACCCCTGAATGAAATGGCCTTGCAGCGTCTCATGGAAGGCCGGGCAGCCCGGGATGGCTCCACGCTCTGTTTCACCGGGGCCGGGGCCTACCAGCACCATATTCCCGCCGCTGTCTGGGAGATTGCCACCCGGGGTGAGTTTTACAGCGCCTATACCCCCTATCAGGCGGAAGCCAGCCAGGGAACCCTGCAAACCCTGTACGAATTCCAGAGCATGATGGCCTCCCTGACCGGGATGGATGTCAGCAATGTCTCCCTCTACGATGGGGCCAGCGCCCTGGGCGAGGCCGTCCTGATGGCGGTACGGGCCAACCCGAACGGTTCCCGCCGCATCCTGCTGCCCACCACGGTCAACCCCCTCTACCGGGCCGTCACCCAGACCCTGGTCGAGGCACAGGGAATTGAACTGGTGGAGATTCCTTTTTGTGCCCAGGGCGGCCACATTGCCCCGGAAGTGCTGGCACCCCACGCCGCACAGCCCATCGCCGCCGTGGTGATGCAACAGCCCAACTTTTTCGGCACCCTGGAAGAGACCGATGTGCTGACCGATTGGGCACAGGCCCACGGTGCCCTGGTCATTGCCGTGGTCAACCCGGCATCCCTGGGCATGCTGTCCCCTCCCGGTGCCTGGGGCAGACAGGGGGCCGACATTGCCTGCGGCGACGGTCAACCCCTGGGGGCACCCCTCTCCTCCGGCGGTCCCTATTTCGGTTTTCTCTGCGGCAAGACGCCCATGCTGCGCCAAATGCCGGGGCGCATCGTCGGTCGTACCGTGGACCGGGAAGGAAAAAGCGGTTTTGTCCTGACCCTCCAGGCGCGGGAACAACACATCCGCCGCTCCCGGGCCACCTCCAACATTTGCTCCAACCAGGGCCTGATGACAGTCGCCGCCACCATCCACATGTCCCTGCTCGGACCGGAAGGCCTGCGGCGGGTGGGGCTGGCCTGCCATGCCAACCTGCGCACCCTCCTGCAACGCCTGGCCGCCATACCGGGCGTTGAGATTGTGTTCGACCGGCCCCGTTTTCACGAGGCTGTCGTGCGGCTGCCGCGTCCCGTGAACGATGTCCTGACGGCCCTTGCCCGCGAAGGCATTGCCGGCGGCTATCCCCTGACCCGGGATTTTCCCGCCCTGGGCGAAACCCTCCTGGTGTGTACCACCGAGGTCCAGACCCCGGAAGAAATTGAATATTTTGCAACCCGGTTGCAAGCCATACTGGAGATGTGACATGGCACATTCGACTGTTGCAAGAGATGGCTTGTGGTGCAAGCCGGTTGCCGGACGGAGATGCAACATGGCAATCCTGACTGCCACTGGAAATGGCGCATGGTGCAAGCCGGTTACCGGACAGCGTGGAGAGATGACATGGTGATTTTTGCCAAGAGTCGGCCCGGTCGTCACAATCCGGTCCAGATGCCTGCCCTGTCGGCACCCCTGGCCGACCTTGCCGACGATATTCCGGAACGCTTTCACCGGCGGGCGGCACCGCTCCTGCCGGAGGTATCGGAACTGGATGTCGTGCGCCATTATACGCGCCTTTCGCAGCTCAATTTTTCCATCGACACCCATTTCTATCCGCTGGGATCCTGTACCATGAAGTACAACCCCCGCGGTTGCCATGCCGTGGCCTCGCTGCCGGGTTTTCAAAAGCGGCATCCCCTGGCACCGGATGCCCACGGTCAAGGGGTCCTGGCCACCCTGTACGAACTCCAGGAAATGCTCGTGGAGATTACCGGCATGGCCGGGTGTTCCCTGACGCCCATGGCCGGGGCACAGGGGGAGTTTGCCGGGGTGGCCATGATCCGGGCGTATCACCTGGCCCGGGGCGATCAGGGTCGCACCGAATTTCTGGTCCCCAATGCCGCCCATGGCACCAATCCGGCCACGGCGAGCATGTGCGGCTTTACGGTGCGGGAAATTCCCACCGATGCCGAGGGGGATGTCGATCTGGAAGCCTTGCGCCAGGCCGTTGGTCCCCAGACAGCCGGTCTCATGCTGACCAATCCCTCCACACTCGGGGTCTTTGAGCGGCGGGTGGCCGACATTGCCCGGGTGGTGCATGCGGCGGGAGGGTTGCTCTACTATGATGGTGCCAATCTCAACGCCATTGTCGGTCGCGTGCGTCCCGGCGACATGGGCTTTGATGCCGTGCATCTGAATGTCCATAAAACCCTGGCCACCCCGCATGGCGGCGGCGGACCCGGTGCCGGACCTGTTCTGGCCAATGCCCGGCTGCTCCCTTTTCTGCCCATTCCCATGCTGGGAGAGGAAAATGGTCGCTACCGTCTTCTCGAAGAGCGCGACCGGCCACAATCCATCGGCAGGCTTTCCGCCTACATGGGCAATGTGGGCATTCTGCTGCGTGCCCATGCCTATCTGCGCCTGACGGGCAGTGCCGGCATCCGGCGCGTGGCCGAATATGCGACGCTCAACGCCAATTATCTCATGACCCGTCTGCGCGCCGCCGGGTTTACGGTCGCCTTTCCCAACCGGCGGGCAACCCATGAATTCATCCTGACCCTGCGCAACGAGGCCCATGATTGGGGCGTCACGACCCTGGATGTGGCCAAACGCCTGCTTGACTTTGGCTTTCATGCCCCAACCATCTACTTTCCGTTGCTGGTTCCAGAGTGTATGCTGATCGAACCGACGGAAACCGAGACCCGGGAAGAGCTGGACCGTTTTGTCGCCGCCATGACCGCCATCCGGCAGGAGGCCCAAACCGATCCGGAACGGGTACGCCGTGCCCCCCACAACACCCCGGTCAAACGCCTGGATGACACCCTGGCGGCACGCAAACCGGATCTGGTCTGGAAACCTTGATCTTTTTGATATCAACGACAGCATTGTGCAGGAGAAACGCATGAGTGGAATTATCGAAGTACGCGCCCGGGAAATCCTCGACTCCCGTGGCAACCCGACCGTCGAAGTGGACGTCCTGACCGAAGAGGGCTTCATGGGCCGGGCCGCCGTCCCCTCCGGTGCTTCGACCGGCAGCCGCGAGGCCGTGGAACTGCGTGACGGTGACAACAAACGCTACCTGGGCAAAGGGGTCCAGAAGGCGGTTCAATCCGTCAATACCGAGATTGCCAAGGAAATTGCCGATATGGAAGTCGGCGACCAGAATGCCGTCGATGCGGCCATGATCAAACTGGACGGCACGGAAAACAAATCCCGCCTGGGTGCCAATGCCATCCTGGGGGTCTCCATGGCCGTGGCCAAGGCCGCCGCCGAAGAGGCCGGTCTGCCCCTCTATCGCTACCTCGGCGGGGCCAATACCAAACTGATGCCGGTCCCCATGATGAACATCATCAACGGTGGTTCCCATGCGGACAACAACGTTGATATCCAGGAATTCATGATCATGCCCCTGACGGCCAAAACCATGGCCGATGCCGTGCGCATGGGTGCCGAGGTGTTCCATAACCTCAAAAAGGTTCTCAAGGGCAAAAATCTGAATACCGGCGTGGGTGACGAAGGCGGTTTCGCGCCCAACCTGGGATCCAATGAAGAGGCCCTGCAGGTCATCATGGAAGCCATCCAGAAAGCCGGCTATGAACCCGGCCTGAACAAGGATGTCGCCCTGGCCCTGGATTGCGCATCCTCCGAATTTTTCGACAGCAAAACCAAAAAGTACAACCTGGCCGGCGAAAACCGCTCCCTCGGCGTGGACGAACTCATCGAGTACTACAAGGGACTCTGTGACCGGTATCCCATCATCTCCATCGAGGATGGCTGTGATGAATCCGACTGGGACGGCTGGAAAAAACTGACCGATGTCCTGGGCAAGAGGGTGCAGTTGGTCGGCGACGACCTGTTCGTCACCAATCCCAAAATTCTTGCCGAAGGAATCAAGAAAAACATCGCCAACTCCATCCTGGTCAAAGTCAACCAGATCGGTACCCTGACCGAAACCCTGGATGCCGTACAAATGGCCCATCGCGCTGGTTACACCACGGTCATTTCCCATCGTTCCGGCGAGACCGAGGATTCCACCATCGCCGACATCGCCGTGGCCACCAATGCCGGCCAGATCAAAACCGGCTCCCTCAGCCGCTCCGACCGGATTGCCAAATACAATCAGCTCATCCGCATCGAGGAAGAACTGGGAAATTCGGCACAGTACCGGGGTCGTGAAGTGTTCTTCAATATCAACAAGTAAGCCTGCTTCTGTCCAACCAGGGACCCGCCCGGCAAGCTTCGGGCGGGTCTTTTTTTTCTTCCCGTCCAGACGATTGCTGATTATTATCTGTAACAATTTGATCCGATTTGTTACCAAATGGTTGCCTTGGACGCCTTTGATCAGCTTGGCAACGCCAATTTTCCAGAAGAAAGTTTAACAATTTTCATTTTATGGAAAATTTTTTCGTCAACGATCCCGTTTTTTTAGGCAACCTTGACTGAGAACGCAACAAAAGAATATTCCGGGAGAAGGTAGATGACGGCAAATGGCATGGAAATCGACGTGGCAGGTGTACCCACCTCGGAAAACGCCGATTCCACAACGACGTCCTCGGGCGACATGGTCAAGATTGGCGTGGTTGCCCAAAAACTCGGCATCTCCATTCGGACCATTCACATGTACGAGCGGGAAGGACTCTTCATCGCCTACAAAAATCGATCCGGAACCAGATATTTCAGCGACAGGGATGTGGAATGGCTTGTGGAGCTGCGCAAGCTGATCAAGTCCGGCATCAGCATTGCCGGTATCCGGCGTTTGATGTCCCTCATTCCTTGTTGGGAATCCCGTGGTTGCCATTTTACCGGCAAACAAAACTGTCCGGTGATCACCGACAATCTCGCTCCCTGTTGGGCCAACAAGGAAAATGAATGCGCCGAAAATGCCCAGGAGTGCCGAAAATGTGATGTCTATGGCCGGCGCTTTTGTATCAGCATGCTGAAGAGCTATGTCGATATTCGTTTCAAAAACAGTCAGATTCCAGATATTCCGTCACAAAATGGCCTGTATGCCTGAGCGGGTGGGTTTCCCTCTCCTTCCATGATCTTCGCGGTCCCACCATGGCTGCCGCCGCACGTTCTTTTCAGGAGCTAAACTCCTGTGGCGGCTTGCAAGACACCCTCAAATTGTTTCTCTGCCCTGCTGGCGTGATTGCCTGCCCCTGCCCCGCTGGCATGATCTGCCTGCCGCTGACCTGCTGGCATGACGACCATCCTGGATCGTCATGCGGTCAATTGATCCGAAAAAAACAGCTCCCTGCGCAAAAAAAAAAATTCCCGCATCATTCGGTCCGGCACCCTGGAAACTTGTTTATTATATATTTGATTATAAATGAAATTATTTAAAAGTTTCGCCTCAGGTTCACGCCGATCCAGCCCGGAATGGAAATCTTTTGCACCCGGGGTTCATTTTTTTTGTTATCTTTTCCAGTACGCTTATGTTATGAATGACCCAGTGCTTCCACTCAGAATCAAATGGAGATTTCATATCATGTCAGACCGGGAAACCGGAACCGTAAAATGGTTCAATGACAGCAAAGGGTTTGGATTTATCGAACGGGAACGCGGTGGGGATGTTTTCGTTCACCACTCAGCCATTCAGGTCCAAGGGTTTAAATCACTGGCCGAAGGTCAAAAAGTGGAGTTCAGTGTCGGCGAAGGGCCGAAAGGACCAAAAGCAGAGAACGTCATACCTATCTGAAGAAGTTCCAGCTCCGCCGCTCCGGGTTGCACCCGCGAGCGGCGGTGCATCTGCGCATTACCCGGTTGCCGCGCCTTGCCGTTCAAGAAATTCATCCTCGCTTCCTTGTGCCTTTGATCAGGCAATCGTGGCCGCCCTTCATATCTGACCTGTCCAAGCCATGCCCCGCTGCGCTGTCGAAGGTCCATGAAAAAATCTCCTCCTGGAGCAGATTGACAAGGAGAATCCCCATGAGCAATGGCAGTGAAATGGGATACGCCGTGATACGAAAAGCCTCTGGTGGATTTGACCAGGTGGTTGAGCGGACCCGTCAGGCCCTCGTCAATCAGGGTTTTGGGATCATGTCGGAGATTGATGTTTCCGCCGCCTTGAAAAAGCGCATCGGTGCCGACTACCCGCGCACGCTCATCCTGGGGGCCTGCAATCCGGCCCTGGCCCTGAGAGCCTTGCAGGCCGTCACCGACATCAGCGTCCTGATGCCCTGCAATGTGGTCATTCGGGAAAATCAGGGTGAGGTGGAAGTGGCTGCCATCGATACCATGGCCATGGCGCATCTGGCCAACAATCCCCAGTTCGACGAAATCGCCGGGGAAGTCGGTCATCTCCTCTCCCAGGCACTGGATGCCATTTCCTAGACTCTCCTGCAACAAGCCATGTCCGTTCGTGTTGCCTCCTGGCGACAACGGTCACCCTGCTGGTACATCGTCTGCTCCACGGTCAGCTCTTTTTTCCCACCAGATCCCGCACATTCGATGATTGCTCCACCTGATGAATTCGATGTGCCATGGAAAGATATCCTGGAAAATTATTTTCCGGAGTTTCTGGCATTTTTTTTGCCGGAAGCCTTCCAGGAGATCGATTGGAAACGCGGCTTTGTCTTCCTGGACAAGGAACTGGCCCGTATCACCCGTGCTGCAAAAATCGGTGATCGCCGAATGGACAAACTGGTCAAAGTATGGCGTCATGGCGATGACAAGGAACTCTGGATATTGATCCACATCGAAATCCAGGGCAATCGCAAACCGAATTTTGCCGAAGGCATGTATGTCTACCAGTACAGGGCCTATGACCTGTACCATAAACCAGTGGTCGGCTTGGCCGTATTGGCTGACGAGGAACCTGGTTGGAGACCTGCGGAATTTGGTTACGCCATGTGGGGCACCCAACAAAGCTATCGGTTTACCGCCATCAAGCTGTTGGACTATCAGGAAGCCGGGTTGGAAACGTCCACCAATCCGTTTGCCATCGTTGTTTTGGCACATTTGCGTGCCAAAAGAACCAGACACCAACCTGTGAAACGTTACCAGGTCAAATGGCACCTGATTCGTGGCCTGTATAGAAGCGGTTATGATCGTAAACAGGTGATAGATCTGTTTCGATTCATTGACTGGGTCCTCCATTTGCCGCCAGAACTTGACTATCGGTTGCAAACAAAAATCACCGCATTCGAGGAGAAGCAAAAAATGCCCTATATCTCAAGTGTGGAACGCATAAGTGAAAAAAAGGGGGAGAAAAAGGGGGAGAAAAAGGGAGAAAAAAAGGGGGGGGCTCAAATATTGACTCGCCTGTTGCAACGCCGTTTCGGCACACTACCAACATGGGCTGTGGAAAAAATCGCTCAGGCTGATTTGCCATCCCTGGAAGAGTGGAGCCTCCAAATATTGGAAGCCCAGTCCCTGGAAGCGGTTTTTACGGACAACGTGCCCTAACTTCAGCCCATATCAACGGACACTCCATGGCGTGCTACAAGATCACCATCCATCGTCGGGAACAGGGGCGTGCGGAGTCCGTCCAGTCTGGACCGGCAGCCTTTACCATCCCCTGTGACGAAACGACCACCGATTATTATCTGGAATTTGCCCGCGACCTTGCCATCGAGGAACGGGATTTTCTGGTGAACCTGCTCAGTCAGCCCCTGACCGAAACCGGGACCCATGACCAGCCGTTGCACAAGGGAGAGGGGTTTTTGATCCTCTATAAACGGGGGATCGTCGATAATCAAAATGATTCGTTGGTACAATTATGCCAGAGCCATGGCCTGCCCGCAGTGGCCGGCAAGGTGGGACGCACCTATCATGGCCGGGACCCGCAGTTGGAAAAGCGGCTGCGGCAAACGGTCTTCAATGCCCAGATTCAGGAAATTTTCGAGGCTGAACCGTATTTTGCCCATCTCTCCCCCCAGGGCAACCGGGAACCGGCCCGGACCTGGGATTTGCGCGGCATGACCGATACCGAACTGGCAACGGTCGGGGTGGCCGATGGCCGCAACCTTTCCCTGCCCCAGATGCAAAAAATCCAGGCCATGCAAGGTCGTCTGGGCCTGGCCTGTTTGACCGATTGCGTGCTGGAGGCCCTGGATGCCCGCTGGAGCGATCACTGTTTCCATACCACCTGGAAAAGTCTGGGCAATCTGCTGGGACGACTCTCCCAGACCACCCGGGAAATGCACCATCCCAACGTGGTCAGCGCCTTTGTGGACAATGCCGGAGTATGGGATTTTTATGCCGGCCACTGTTTGGTCATCAAGGCGGAAACCCATAACGGCCCAACCGCCCTGGCTCCCTATTTCGGGCAGTTGACCAAGCTGGGCGGCGTGTTGCGGGATATTCTGGGTACGGGTCAGGGGGCGGATCCCATTGGCTCTTTCGAATATACGGCCACGGGTCTGCTGGCCACGCCACCCGTTATTCCAGGCCGTCCCACGACCCGCCAGATTGCCCTGGAAACCATCGAAGCCATCAAGGAATACGGCAATACCTTCGGGGTGCCGATGATGTTGCCCCGCATGGATTTTCATCCCGATTATCGCGGCAAACCCTTTGCCCTGGGCGGATCCCTGGGCATCATGCCCCGCTCCCGCGCCTTGAAGGGACAACCACAGGCCGACGACCTGCTCCTGCTCATCGGCGGTTTGACCGGCAATGACGGCATCCATGGTGCCTCGGCCAGTTCTGCCGGGGCCAGTATGGACAACAGTGCCGTCCAGATCGGTTCCCCCCTGGAGCAGATCAAATTCCGGTACGCCATCCTCGAACTGCGGGATGCCGACTGTATCCGCGCCATCACCGATGTCGGGGGGGCCGGCCTCAACAGCGCCGTGGGTGAAATGGGAGAACCGGTCGGGGTCTGGGTCAATACAGCCCTGGTGCCCCTCAAAATTGCCGGTCTGGCCACCTGGCGCATCCTGCTTTCGGAATCCCAGGAACGCATGGTTCTGGCCATTCCGCCGGAAAAGCTGCCCCAATCGCAAGCCATTCTGGAGCGTCATCTGGTCCGGCATACGGTCATCGGGCGTTTTACCGGGACCGGGCGTTTTACCGTGATCCACGATCCGGAACTCGATGTGGCCCGGGTGGTGGCCACTCCTGGTCGGGCGTTGCCCCTTTCCGGCGAAGTGGGCATGGATCTCCCTTACAGCGAAATTGCCGACTCCCCCCTGCCGACTTTGACCATCCAACCCCCCCCCGATCTGGATCCTTCCACGGATCTCTGGCCACCTTGTCCGGGAGACCGACTGGCCGGGCATCTGGAGCGCATGCTGGCGGATTTGCGTCTGGCGGATCAATCCTTTGCCACGTCGCAATATGATTCGACCGTGCAGGGATGGACCTGGCAAGGCCCCACCTGTGGTACCCGCTTCCAGGTGCCGGCAACCTGTTGGGCAGGCGTTCCTCTGCCCGAGCAGCCTTGCGCGGCGGTGTTTGGTTTCTGGTTTGAACCCTGGCTTTTTGCTGCCCATCCCCAACGGGCTGCGCGTCAGGGTTTCCTGGCTTTGGTGCAAAAAATGGTTCTGGCCGGCTGTCGCATGGAAGATGTCGGCCTGTGCGATAATTTTTATACCCCGGATCGTCATCCGCACGGTCACTATTGGCTGGTGGCCATGGTCGAGGAGTTGGAACGACTTTCCCGGCGTTTCCGGATGCCGTTCATTTCCGGCAAGGACTCTTCGGCAGGGTCGGCCCGTCTGCCGGATGGGAGTCTGGTCCATGTTCCACCCGCTGTTTTTCTTTCTGCGGTCGGCAAGGTTCCGGACGTTGGACGCCTGCGGCCCAACTGCTGGACGACACCCGGCAACCTGCTCGTGCAGATTGGTTTGTCCACGCCGGCTCCGGCTGGGACCCTGTTTGCCCGGCTGGCAGGTCTGGAGAGCCGGGGCGTCGATCTCCTGGATATCGAAGCTGCCTTGCACTATCTGACAACCCTGGAGGCTGTGCCTGACGGTGTTTTACGCAGTGCTGTTCCCATTGAAGCCGGTGGTATTCTGGCCCGTGTGGCCTTGTCGGCCTTGGCCAGTGACCTGGGTGCGGACCTGGACCTGGCTCCAGATCAGGATGGGGGGCACCTGTTGCAGGAACATCGATGTGGTGCCCTGGTGGAAGTGGCTCCCGGGGATCTCCAGCGCCTGGACCCGCACCTGCATCCCGTGGTTTTGGGACGCATCACGGATCAGATTTATCGGGTCCGGGTTGGTGGGCAGATCGTTCTCACCTCGGCGGCCATCAATTTTTGGCAGAGAAGTTTCCAGGAGGGTCTTGCTTCATGATCCGCGTCAATATTGCTTTTTTCCCCGGAACCAACTCGCATCGGGAGGCGGCCCTGGCTTTTTCCCGGGCGGGGGCCACGCCGCATTTGACGTCCGTTCAGTCCGTCATGACCGGCCAGTCGCGTCTCGATGATGCCGACATCATCTGTCTGCCGGGGGGATTTTCCTATGGCGACCATGTGCGTTCCGGTCTTGTGGCGGCCCATACCTTGTTGGCACATGATCCTGGTTTGACCGACCGGTTGCGCCAAAAACCGGTCTTGTGCATCTGCAACGGTTTTCAGATTGCCATGGAACTGGGGCTTTTTGGTCGTGAGGTGGTTCTCGGGCGCAATATTCGGGGGACATTTTTGGACCGTCCCCGGCAACCCCATCAGGTTTTGGAGGGGCATGGCACCTTCTGGTTGCAGGGATTGGATGATGAAATTCTGCATTTTCCCTGTGCGCATGGCGAAGGCCGACTGATTTTTTCCAGGCATCAGCAAGACGATTGGCGACCTGTCCTGCGCTATCCCCGGGCAACCAATCCGGATGGTTCCCAGGAGGATATTGCCGGAATCACCAGCCGAAATGGTTTTGTCCTGGGCATGATGGACCATCCCGAACGGGCCTGGCGGGATGAAAAAAATATGACCATTTTTCGGAATGCCGTGGCCGCCGTGCGGAGTTGACTTTTGGTGAGCTGGTTGTATTGCACGCTTGGATCCCGGTTGGCTGATTCCCTGGATGTTTCAGCCAGCCGTATTTCCGTGGTGGTTTCGTGAGAGGTCGGTTGATACAGTCCCATCCCAAGTCATGTGTGTCTTGGGCATCAACTGCCATGATTAATATCTAAAATAATTCGTTTCTCAGGCCTGCATCAATTATTTATATTATTTTTTATGACAAATACAAACCATAGATTTACGCAGGGGCCATCCCCTCCAATCCCCTTAAAGGCGGGGCGATAACTAAAAGGATGCCGATCTGGGGTGCAGCAGGACCCTGGTGACGGCCGTCTCAATCCCCTTAAAGGCGGGGCGATAACTGCAAGATGCCAGAGAAGAATGGGAAAAAAGTCTCGAAATTACCGGAAGTCTCAATCCCCTTAAAGGCGGGGCGATAACTGCAAGCTGAAAAACTTTGACACGGCCCGGCATGAACCGCCTGTGACGTCTCAATCCCCTTAAAGGCGGGGCGATAACTGCAAGTTGCCACCATTGCCCAGGATGGCTGGCTGCCCGAACAGTCTCAATCCCCTTAAAGGCGGGGCGATAACTGCAAGATCCTGACCTGGTCAGGCTGCGGCCCTATTGGGAGGTCTCAATCCCCTTAAAGGCGGGGCGATAACTGCAAGCTTTCTCTGCCGAATGTTCGGGAACCGGCGGATTTCATGTCTCAATCCCCTTAAAGGCGGGGCGATAACTGCAAGAAGAGGAATTGGAGTGTGGCAGGTACGCGAGCATATCGGTCTCAATCCCCTTAAAGGCGGGGCGATAACTGCAAGGCAAGGTCATTTCGCAAGCTTGACGATGGGCACCTTGACATTGTCTCAATCCCCTTAAAGGCGGGGCGATAACTGCAAGTACGGGGCCTCAAATCGTCATAAACAAAGAAGACGTAGAGCCTGTCTCAATCCCCTTAAAGGCGGGGCGATAACTGCAAGCTGGCGGGCCAGGTGAGGTACCGATCACACCAGAGTGTCTCAATCCCCTTAAAGGCGGGGCGATAACTGCAAGGGCACCCTTTCCATCCTGTTGAGTACAGGGGGATTTTTGGTGCCATTTTCGTAACCTCTGTCGGATGAACCCCGATCTGGTCGGATGATCAGGTGCTGATTTTGATCTGTCACCAGAAAAACCATTTTTTTCAGAGTGTTACAGATTTCCGTAACCTGCCCGGAAAAAA